>CAJXTR010000017.1 GCA_913060465.1 uncultured Cryomorphaceae bacterium
CGAGGTAGCGAAGCTTGATGCCTTTGCGGTAGCTGATGGTACCGGAATCCGCAATAGCTGGGTCCATCAAGGTGCGCATCAAGGTACTTTTCCCGGAGCCGTTTTTTGCGACAATGGCAATTTTCTCCCCTTCCGAAATCCCGAAAGTGAGGTCCGTGAACAGCGTTTTAATCCCATAGGATTTGCTGAGCTGGTGAACTGAGAGTAGGTTTTTTACCTCCAAGGGTTATTCAGCGCCTAATTGAACAATCCACTCAGCAATAGTGGTTAGGTCTTCGACTGGAACGAATGACATCGAAGCCATTGGTGGGTAGTCGGGCCAATTTTCTGGCTGAGGCTCTTGCATTAGGTGGACCAATTCTTCTACGCCGTATTCCTTACCAGCGATATCGGTGTAGGAAGGACCGACGAGTTTTTTATCCAATCGGTGGCACCCTAAACAAGTATGCGTGGTCAAAAGCGATTTTACTTCCTCAGGAATATCGGTCGAACCCTTTTCTTCTTGAGGCGTTGGTACAGGTATAGTGCGTTGTTCTGGTGCTTCAGGTCCGCCACATGCGGCGAGGAAGAGGAGCGTGCCCAAAATCAAAAAAGTGTGACTAAAGGTGGGGTGTAGCTTCATCGTTGAAGTAATTTTGTAATGATATGACTAAGATACGCCTCAAACCTTCAGAATGGATTAAAATACTCGTCCTCTTGGGCGTGTTTGTTGTAGGAACCTACGCTTCGTACCAAAAGTTGAAGCCGAAAAGGGTGCTGCCCATCTACAATCCGGTAGATCTAAACCCTGCAGTGGTCGATGATGACCTCGAGCGAGTGGGCCGTGGGCACCGCATCGGTGATTTTGATTTGGTAGACCAATGGGGCAACAAAGCCGATTCTTCCCTTCTCCAAGGCAAAGTATATGTGGCCGATTTCTTTTTCACCACATGCCCAACCATTTGCATAGCAATGGGCAAAAATTTTCAAAGAATACAGGAAGCTTACAAAGACGAACCCCGACTAAATCTAGTGAGTCACACTGTTATGCCGGAGATTGATACGGTTGAGGTCATGCACGCTTATGGTGAACGCATGGGCGCCATCAAAGGCAAATGGCACCTATTGACCGGCGAAAAAGAGGAACTCTATCGCATGGCGCGTCGTCAATATTTTGCCGTGATGGAACAGGGAACAAGCTTTGATGAACATGACTTTATTCACACAGAAAATGTCATTCTCGTTGATGAGAAAAAGCGTATTCGCGGCTTCTACGACGGAACGAGCGATTCACAGATGGACCTGCTCATCCAGGACATTCAAATTCTGCTAGACGCTAAATAGAATCCCGACGGAAAATCATATCGGGTGCAACGGTTGTATCAGTTCCCGGCAATGATGGGGTGGTATCCCGAGGTATTGGAAAAGCATCCAATGCGCCTGATTCTTGATTAATTTCTCTTGGTGTCGAAGGAACAAACAGCGCAGAATCGGGCAATTCAAACAACCCTTGGAACCCGGCATAGGTTGTATCAGCAGCAGGAACCTCATATACCATGTCCCCACGGTGGAAGATCCAATCACGCGAAACCGCAGAATTTACCGAATCCTGTTTTTGGGCCGTATCCTTTGGCATTTTCGTCAGTCCAGCCCAATGCTTGCCAACAATCTGTCCGCCATCACTGATGTAATAGCGCGCATATTTCGTGTTCTTATACAAGCGCGGTCGGAAGTATCGATAATCCTCTACGACGCCATTGGTACGATTAAACTCGGCGACCTTGAAATTCCCTTTTTTGTAGAATTCAAGCGGCAATTGGTTGTTGTTGTAACGGCTTTGAAAATCACTTTCAGCAATGTTGGCAGCACTATCCAAACCCTGCAAGCGCAGCAACACCATACGGTTGATCAAATACTGCGCATTACCCCCATGATAGGACAATAGGGCATTTTGTGCTTTCAGTGCTTTTTCATAATCCTTGAAGATGCGCCATTCTAATTCGACTTGTTGTTCAGCCGTAAACGTCCAAAACTCTTTCCCGCGCTCAAAACGCAGCATGTTGGCATCCACTTGTTGCTGTGCTTTGTAATGGTTACCGCGCTCGATAGATATAACGGCCATCATGTAGAAAGGCAGCTGTTTATCATAGAGCTCGCAAAGGGTGTAGTAGGTGTCGTAGGCCAAATCGCGATCGCCTTTTTCATAGGCAATGGCCGCCTTGAACAGCAAGTATTTTTGATAATTTGGGCGCATCTGTAGACACACTTCTAGATCGGCAAGCGCAGCATCTAATTTGCCCAATTCATAGTTCGCCTCTGAACGAAAGAAATACAAATCCTCACGCTGCCAGCGCTTGGAAATAGCAATATCATAGTGGCGAAGTGCATCGGCAGGCTGGTGCGTCTCCAAACTCATGTAGGCACGACCAATAAACACGTTGTCTTGGCCGCTCAAACTTTGCCCCTTAGGAGAATATTCAATGATCTCAGCATACTTCTTGGTGTTCCACAATCTTGAAATGTAGGATTGCGCATGCCCTTGGAGCGATGCACCAATGATGAGTAGAAATAGGAGTAGGGATTTGCTTTTCATTACTGTAGGATCAGAGGTTGTTCAAGGTCCCAATTCGCTTTGAGCTCAAAGGTTTGTTCAGGAATAATGAATTCACCAGGAAGATTTTTAAACCAAGAAGCAGGGGTCCAATTCGAATCTAAATTCTCGTCAACAAATCCTTTGAACGTATACTTGCCAGGCAATAGGTTTCCAAAATCTATGTAGGTCGTATCCGCCTGTCGATAGGGACGAAATGCGAAGCTTTTCTGATAGCCACTCTCGTGCGAGAGCCATCCGTAAGTGTCCGTTTCTACCGGCGGAACCACCAATACGAGGTGTCCAAGGTTTTCTGGTTTCGCGGTGTCCAGGACCATTTGAATGGAATCGGCGAAATGCGTAGACATGGTATCGGGCACTTCAAACGAACTATTGAAATAGGGCACTTCAAAGGCCAGAGAATCTTGCGATGTTGCGACCGATTTTAAGAATCCAAAGGGTTCCGCGGCTGCATCCCAGGCACCATTAAAATTCAGATCTTCAAAAACCAACAGGTCATACGTTGAGGTAGGCAGATAGGTGAAGGTAAAGGCCCCATCCTTCTCTGGGGTGCCCACGAAATCTGCTGCTTGAACGCTATCGGTACCTTCAGGGACCAGCCAGATTTTTAAATTTTCGTAAGCCACGGTTCCTTTTGCGCGAACGGTTCCTGTTACGCGCATGCTATCGATATAATCTCCGGAACTCCAGACTAATTCTAGGTTGGAAAATTTATTGTTTTCATTCAAATCACCAATGGCATCGCCTAGTGCAATTCGGTAAGTGGTGTTTTGCTGGAATGGTTGTGGCGTCCAATTAATTCTCAGACGTTTACCTTTTATCTCAGCCTCAACACCCTCCAAGGTTGGACTGGTTGTGATACTCGCCCTAAGGTTCTGGCTTTGAATGTATTCGTCAAACTCTACATAGGCTTCATTACCAGCGAAGTTCAATGTACCCATAGGAGGATATTGGTCCACAATAACAGGTGGTGTTTGATCGCGCGGCCCACCTTGAGGTTGGCTTTGAACTGCACAGGCGAGGAGACCTGAACCAAGCACTAAATATGTAAGGATTCGAAGCATCAATCAAAAGTCGCCAATTCTCGGCGCATTTCACTCAATGAAAAGAGCCTTTCTACGGCATTTTCTCTACACTCTCTCTTTTGCATCACCCCACCGAACGAATACTTTAGGTTTTTAGTACCTTACCAATCGTTATTTTAAAATTTCACGCCGTGAAAAAACTATTCCTATCCTTTGCCCTCGGTCTTCTTGGTATGACTGCTCAGGCTCAGACTTATTGTACTCCTTCCTATTCAACAGGATGTAACGTTGGGGACGATATTGATGACGTGTACATTGGCAACTTTTCAGACACCGCCACAGGCTGTACATCGTCCTTCTATAATGTCCAGACTTCGGACACTATTTTTATCCAACAGACCGCTCCTACTTCGGTTTCTTTTACGTCGAATTATTCAACACAGTACTTTGCTATTTGGGTTGATTTCAATGACGACGGTGATTTTAGCGACAGCGGTGAGCACCTTTGGTCAAGCCCTACAAATCAGTGGAGCTCTACAACGGGGTCTATCACTATTCCTTCAACGGTTAGTTTAGGTTCTTACAGACTTCGTATTCGTTCGAACTACTCTTCAGCAATCACTGCCTCTCAGAGCTGTTCAAGCTTTACTTACGGAGAATGTCATGACTACACTGTTACTGTTACAACACCTCCAGCATGTCCAGCACCGGTTTTGGCGAGCTTGGTAGCAACAGATACTACAGCAACGATTACTTGGACGAGCGCAGACTCTGTCTTCAATGTAGATTACAATGTTGCCGGTTCTTCTGCCGTGCCAACGAGTGTGACTGTATACGATACCACTGCAACCATCAATGGCCTTGCGCCAAACACTTGGTATGAGTTTTACTTGGAGACCGATTGTTCTAGTGCAGGTAATGGATACAGTACAACCGTGGGTCCATTCATGGTGAAGACCTTGTGTTCTTCATTAAGCACTCCAGTTTATGAGGGTTTTGATAATGATTCTGTGGGCTCATTCTCAAATCCAAATGCACCTTCTTGTTGGTACTATGTTGAAGAGTCTGGTGCAGCCGGTTACGGATACATCAACAATGCAACTTGGAGTATTTCTCCTCTGAGTAACTCAAACTACTACTACCTATACAACTCATACGATGCATCTTATGAAGCATTGGTATCTCCAGCAATCATCGGCTTGGATAGCGGTACGAAACAAATGGAGATTTGGTTAGCGAACACTGGATTCTCCACAGGTAACGATGTGTACATTGGAACCGTGAGCTCACCTTCGAGCTTGACAAGTTTGGACATCATCGATACGTTGAATGTTCCAAACGGAGGTACTTGGACAAAATTCACCATCTACTTTGATTCAAGCGCAGGCTACAACATGTCGGATGACCACATCGCTATCGTGAGTTCGGACGCGAGCACCTACAGTGCAGTATATATTGAAGATATTTTGATCAAGGATGCGCCGCCATGTTTGCCTCCTTCGGCCATTAGCGCAGGAACCATCCTGACGGATTCGGCTCAGATTAGTTACAGCACATCGGGTATTGCAACTTGGTTAGAATACGGACCTCCTGGGTTCACACAAGGTACAGGAACGCAAGTTCAAGTTACAGGATCACCAGCATGGTTGACCGGTTTGACTTCGAACACTACTTATGATGTATATGTTTTACAGATGTGTTCAGACAGTACTATTTCTCCAGGATTTGGTCCTGTGACCTTTAAAACATTGGCTTGTTCACCTGCTCAAATGTGTACGTTTGATATTGAGCTTACCGATACATGGGGAGACGGTTGGAATGGTGCCGAAGTTGAAGTAATCAACTCAAATGGTGGCGTTGAGTATACGCTTGGTTCGAACTTCCTAACAGGTACGAGCTACACGGAAACCATCAGTCTCTGTACAGGCGGGTCATTCACCATCGTTGTTTCAGACGACGGTAGTTACCCTAGTGAGATTGGCTTGAATGTATTATCTGGTGGTTCTGCCATCGCTTCCTACAGCGCTACATCTTCAACCACTGTGGGTACACAAATGGCGAGCTTTAGCGCTAACTGTAATGCCCTTTGTCCTACGCCATCTAACTTGACTTACAATGCAGGTAAGAATGACGCTTCTTTCAGCTTCGATAAGAACGGTGGAACAGGTACCTATATCTATCAGTGGGGTCCTACCGGTTTCTTGCAAGCAACGGGTACTGGTTTCACACCAGGTATAGACTCTACAACATCAAACAACTTTACCATTACAGGTCTAGCTTCAAGCTCTTGTTACGATGTATTCATCATTCAAAACTGTGGAGCAAATGGCACTTCTGATACACTTGGTCCTGTGAATTTCTGTACGGGAATGTGTGATACCACTGACCTATGTAACTTCACTATGAGCATGTACGACACTTGGGGTGATGGATGGAATGGTGCAACTGTTGACCTCTATTACAATGGTGCCTACGGCGCAACCTTCGGCCCAGCCTTTACGACCGGTGATAGTTTGATTGTTGACTTCCAAGTATGTGCCGGAACAGAGATCGCTGTAGTCAATGGCGCTCAAGGTTCTTACCCATCAGAGGTCTACTATACCTTAAGCGGATCAAATGGTCAGAGTGTGAGCGTTTCTTCAGGAAACTTCAACGCCGGCCCTGTAGATACATTAACTGCAAACTGTGTTACTCCTTCATGTGCTACACCAAGCAACTTAGGCGTGGCGAACATGGGAAGTACATTCGCAGATATTTCATGGACAGGTGGTAATGGTACCTTTGTTTACCATTACACGGCATCAGGCACGACTACAACCATGATGGGTACGTCCACATCTGCCATGGCATCGATGACAGGTCTTGCTCCGGTAACTACGTACTTTTTTGATGTTGCTGAGGTATGTGCACCTGGTGATACGTCACTTAAAATGCATTACACCTTCACCACAGATAGCTGTTCAGCAATCAACGTAGGTAATCCAAACTACAGCATTGATAGCTTGACCATCAACTCATTCAATGTGACCTTCACTTGGGGTGGTGCTTCTGGCTACACGAGCTACTTCATCAACTTCGGTGATGGATCAAACGCAACAGGAACGGGAACTTCTCAAGGCCACTCGTACACGGCGAACGGTCAGTACACTGCAGTATTGAAGCTCTATGGTGATTGTGATACTACCTCTCAGCAAATCTTCGTGAATGTAAATGGAATTGGCATCGATGAAGAAGCAGCTCAATCCGTTTTGATGTACCCGAACCCAACAACTGGATTGGTCTACATCAATGGTGCAGTTGCGCAAGGCAAAGAGGTTGAAATGCGTGTGCTAAATTACCTTGGTCAAGAAGTGTTTAACACCAGCGTTGATGCAGCCAATGGTGCTTTTGAACACACCTTTGATTTGAGCAATATGAGCAGCGGAACTTATTTAGTTGAAATTCGCACCGCGACGGGTATTGTACAACGCCCTGTGGTCGTGCGACACTAAGATTCTTGCGCCAAAGCGAGCAGGTATAGGTCCAATTTTGGATCCCACTGCAATAGCGCTTCGGCAGCACTCAATAAAGACGCCCCCGTGGTTACGGTGTCGTCTACCAGCACTACCAGCGCGCCCCCCGGGGCGCGCTGGTTTTTTTTTGGCCGAAACGCCCCGCTGGCATTTCCCCACCGCGTGTATTGGTCAAACTCAATCTGACTCTGCCGCTCGCCCGATTTCTCCAACAGCTCCACCACCGTGGCGTTTCGGCCTCCAGCCTTCAGCCCGAGCGCGCATCCGCGCGCGAGGGCCAAACTCTGGTTATACCCCCGGCGCCGCAGGCGCCGGGGGTGAATGGGGATGGGACACAGGAGAATACTTTGGGCTTTCGTGCGTTCTAAAAGATGCGGAGCTAAGATGTGCTGACCGAGATCTTGGCCTAAGGGATAGTTACCGCCGTATTTAAGTTTATAGCAAAGTAGTTGGACGGGATGATCGAAGGTCAGCGCAGTGGAAAATTGGACCCCAATGGATACTCCCAACTTTTTTAATTTGAGCGAGTTAATGATTGTAGGTCGTGGGAGGGACGCAATGCAAATTTGGCATAGGCTTTGCTCCACAGGGGATAATAAAGTGCTGCAATGGTGGCACTGAGCTGGAAATATGACTCGTGTTAAAAAACTTAAGGTAAAGGAAACCATAGGTTGGGGTTGAATTTTTAGTTTCGTTGTTTAAATAAGTTAAGACTGAAAATCAGATGAGTACCGCAGAGGGAAACAAGAAATTAGGATGGGTAGTAGCACTTTTAGCCGTAGCCGTGTTGGTACTAGGCGGATTGTTATACCTCAGAAGTGAAGAAAAACAGGCGGTTGAGCTTGAAAAACAAGCATTGACCATTGAGTTGGCGGACATGAAGGCAGACCTTCTTTCGCAAATGGGCGCAAACGATAGTTTAAATGCCTTTATTCAATTCGAAACCCAGCGTTTGAGCGGCTTGATCGATAGCATCAACACTGTAAACGTTGAAAACAAAAAACAACTAACAGCATACCGTGGCCGATTGGCGGGCATGAAAAAGCAAAACGCTGCATTGGTTGCGCAGTTGGATAGCACGAATGCTGCCTATGCAGCGCTGAAGCTTCGCGAGCAAATGATTGCTGATAGCTTGAACGCAGCCGTTGATGCAAATGCAGCGCTAAGTGGTCAAAACACAGGGCTTCGTCAAACTGTAGAGAAAGGAAAGCAATTGGTTATTGCTACTTCTACAGTACAGGCTGTTCGTATTGCAAAAAATGGGAAAGAACGCAAAACACGCCGTGCGAAGCGTACAGACCAGCTAAATGTTTGTGTGACTTTGGCTAAAAACCGCATTGCAGATCAGGGTGAAACGACCTTGTACGCAAAATGGATTGGCCCGAATGGTAAACCTGTAGACGCTCCTGAAGCGAACATTGCTGTCGTAGGCGGTGAACGTTCAATCTTCAACGGATCTGCAACGGTAAACTTCACTGGTGAGGCAACAGAGATTTGTATCGCGGCAGGAAGAGCAACGGATGCACCTGTTGAGTTGGAAGCAGGCATTTACACGGTAGCGGTAATGACCGATTCTTACCTCGTAGGAACCGTAGCTGTAGAATTGAAATAATAACAACCATGAAAAGAATCATTCTCCTCGCTTTCGCCGGGATATTGGGAACCTCTTGTGTGAGCACGAAAGTGCATAGAACACTACAGGACAAATACGATATTCTAACGAACGAAGCAGATCAACTACGCCAACAGAGCGAAACAAGAGCGGCGGAGAATACCGAGCTCCAACGCGAAATCGGCGAAGTCCGCCGCACCGTCAACATCCTCGTGGAGGACACGACGGCATCGTTTGAGCGCATGCGCACCTTGCAAACAAAGTACGACCGCCTCTCGAAGCAGTACGACTACTTGCTCGACAACAACAGCTCGTTGATTGCTGCTAGTGCTCGCGAGAATAAGGCGTTGATGGACGAGATTGCCACCATACAAACCCGCTTGCAGGCGAAAGAAGATAGCTTGAATACGGAGCGTCGTATGTTGGAGAAAGGTCGTGCGCGTATGGAAGAGCTTGAGCGCATCATTAACCGTCAGGACAGCACCGTGAACTATGTGCGCCAGAAGGTGGCAGATGCATTGCTCGGATTCACCGGCAAGGGCTTGACCGTAAACATGCGTGACGGAAAGGTATACGTGAGCTTGGAAAACAGTTTGTTGTTTGCCCCAGGTTCTTGGGACGTGGCGCCAAACGGCAAGATTGCCTTGCAGAATTTGGCGGGCGTATTGGCGGAAAACCAGGACATCAGCATCTTGGTAGAAGGCCATACGGATAACGATCCCTACCGCGGTCAGAGCCAAGTACGGGACAACTGGGACTTGAGTGTGATGCGCGCCACGAATGTGGTGAAGATTCTAACGACCAATGCGTCGTTGGATCCGAAGCGTATTACGGCCGCAGGTCGCGGGGAATATGTGCCATTGGTGAACAACGATAGCCCTGCGAACAAGGCAGTTAACCGTCGTACGGAAATTATTTTGACTCCAGATTTGAGCGAGCTGGCCAACCTCTTGGAAGGCGGCGAGTAAGATGGATTAGAATTGGGCTTGGACCAATTCCTCAATACGTTTCAATCCCACTATGGCAATGTCGTAGTGGGATTTTTCTATTTGGTGGTGTCCGCTGATATAGATTTTGTCGAAGCCCAATTTCTCCGCTTCCTTGATCCTTTGCTCCACGCGTGTGATCGGGCGTACCTCACCGGTCAATCCCACCTCGGCGGCAAAACACACCTTGCCAGAAATAGGCTCGTCCGCATTCGAACTCAGGATGGCCGCAACCACCGCCAAATCCAATCCCGGATCATCGACCTTCAATCCACCCGTCACGTTTAAGAATACATCTTTTTGGCCTAATCGGAAACCACAACGCTTCTCCAATACGGCCAACAACATGTTCAATCTGCGTGTATCGAAACCCGTCGTCGAACGCTGTGGCGTGCCATAAACCGCTGTGGAAACTAGCGCTTGCATCTCGATCAACATCGGACGCACGCCCTCTACCATCACGGCAACGGCGTTTCCGCTAAGACCATCGTGCTGCTTGGTCACCAGCAGATCGCTCGGGTTTTCTACCCCGTACAATCCGCCTTGCTCCATGGTATACAGCCCAATCTCATGGGTCGACCCAAATCTGTTCTTATGTGCTCTGAGAATGCGGTACAATAAGTTTGGGTCCCCCTCAAACTGCAACACCACATCCACCATGTGTTCCAAAATCTTCGGACCGGCAATGCTGCCCTCCTTATTGATGTGGCCAATGAGCAATACTGGCGTACCCGTTTCTTTCGCGTACCGGATAAAGCTTGCAGCGCTTTCACGGATCTGGGCCACTGAACCCGGCGTGCTCTCCACGTGCGGAACGTGCAAGGTTTGAATGGAATCCACGATGACCAAATGTGGTCTGACGTTCTTTAAATGATTAAAAATCGCCTCGGTTTTGGTTTCGCTGAGCAAATACAATTCACTCACGGCCTTGCCGATGCGCTCCCCGCGTAACTTTATCTGCGATGGACTTTCCTCACCAGAAATGTAGGCCACTGTCCCCGTAAAACTTAGGGCAAGCTGTAGCAACAATGTACTTTTTCCTATACCTGGCTCACCGCCCAACAGGGTCACGGAACCTGGAACTATTCCCCCGCCCAAAACACGAGCAAACTCATAATCTGGTACTGGGAAACGCTGCACAGACGTGTGCTCAACATCTTCAATACGGATGGGTTTTGCTGCGGCACTATCGCCACTCCAAGCCCTTGGATCCGGCTTGCTCTTTACTTCAATCTCCTCGACAAGCGTGTTCCATTCTTTACACCCCTGGCATTGTCCCATCCACTTGCTGTGCTGGGTGCCACATTGAGTACAAACAAATACGCTTTTCTGTTTCGCCATGAGGAAGGATTATTTTCTTCCTGCAAAATAGAGAAAAACAAAACCCAAGGCGCCGGTAAAGACAAACATTAAGCTTTGGGAACTGTGAATTAGGGTAGCGAATGAGGTTCCTATAAAGGGGGTGAGACCTAAAACCACCAAGGCTTTGGATACAAGGTAATGGTAGGCGCCGATGCCACCCGGAACGGGAATGACAAATCCTAATCCTGCGGCTACACTGACAAAAAACGCCTGCTCGGCACCAATGCCTTCGACGCCTTCAACAATGCTGAAACCTATGGCAATGGTAGCAACATAACAGCTCCAAATCCCAACTGAATAGAACCAGAAAAGCGGTTTATTATTTACGGTACGTAGGCTTCGAAGCCCGGTGACCATACCGTTAAGGAAGCCAACGATTTTCTGCGCAAAACCCCATTGCATCCAAATTTTTCTTGTCAACACAACCGCTAAGATTCCACCGACAACAATGCTTGCTGCAAGGATTAAAGCCGTATTAGATAATTCGGGAAGTTGTGCTCCGCTATCGGATAAGAAACTGGCCAGCTCGTCCCCAGAAATGAAAAGGGTAGAGAGCACCACGATGCCAAAAAGAAGGGTGTCTACGACACGTTCGAGCACCACCGTGCCCACGAGTTTATCGATGGGCACCTTATCAGTTCTGTTTAAAGCTGTACAACGTGCGACCTCTCCAACTCGAGGGGTAACTAGGTTTACTAAATAACTAAATGCGACTGCAGCTATTGCACGACCGCCTTTGACTTCATAGCCTAAACTTTGGAGCATTTGGACCCAGCGCAATCCGCGAAAAACAATAGCTACAAATCCTATGAATACGATAAGTGCGAGGCCTTCAATGGAGACTGCTTTAAGATTGTTCCAGAGGTCAACAGGATTTACGTTTTTAAAGGTGAGGTAGAGTAAAACCAAACCAATGCCTAAGAATAAGACATATTGAACGGTTTTTTTAATGGCCCCCTTCATCCTTACACTAGGGTGTTGGTCGCCTCGTTTGGAAAGACAATACTAGGTTTGAAAGCTTTTGCCTCTTCAACGCTCATGCGTGCGTAGGCAATGATAATGATGATATCGCCTTTCTGGACGCGACGTGCTGCTGGACCGTTGAGGGTCACTTCACCGCTGCCGCGCTCCCCTACGATGGTGTAGGTATCGAAGCGTTCGCCGTTGTTGATGTTCACGATGTAGACGCGCTCACCGGGTACAATGCCGGCAGCATCCATCAAATCCTGGTCCAAGGTGATGGATCCAATATAATCTAGCTCAGCACCGGTGACATGCACGCGGTGAATTTTACTTTTTACAACCTCAATTTGCATGCGGCAAAAGTAGTTTAAAAAAGAGGAAGGTTATCGATGAGTCGGACTTTTCCGCATTGCACCGCTGCGAAGATTCGCGATGGAACTTTTGGGTCCAATTCTCTTATGGGTTGAAGCTCCCGTTGATCACAACACGTAATGTATTCTACGCTCAAATGAGGCACTGCATTGATGGCATCTGCACAGTGTTTTTCTAATGCTTCGACCGTCGCAAATTTTTTCCAATTCTCGGTGGCCGTGGCCAGTGTCGCATAGATGTGAGCGGCGCTCACGCGTTCATCCTCGCTCAGGCGAAGATTTCGGCTGCTCATAGCAAGGCCATCGGGTTCTCGGACAATTGGTCCCGGAACAATCTCTACGGGCCAATTTTCCTCAGCAACAACATGGCGTACAATACAAAGCTGCTGATAGTCCTTCTCTCCAAAAATCGCGAAATCTGGCTTGATGATTTCAAAGAATTTAGTCACTACTGTGGCCATTCCTTCAAAATGCCCCGGCCGCCCAGCACCTTCCATATTGAGGTCTAAGCAGCCAAAATTGAATTCGCGGGATTTCAAGCCATTAGGATAAAGCATATCGGCGGTCGGCAAAAACACTGCATCACAACCTAGTTCTTCCAACATCTCAAGATCCTGCTCCAACGTATTCGGGTATTTGGCCAAATCTTCAGGGTTGTTGAACTGCGTTGGGTTGACGTATATACTTGTCAATGTTTTAGCGCCTCGGGCTAAACTCATGCGAACCAAACTCAGGTGGCCTTCATGCAAAGCTCCCATGGTAGGCACAAATCCTAGTGGTGCACCGCCAAGACTGGACTGCCACTGCTTCAAATCTTCAAGGGAATGTAGACGCCTCATAAAGTGTTAAAAGGGCCTCAAAACTAGGCTATTCTTTGATATAAAGGGGTAAAATGGGTATCTTTGCAATCTATTTTCAACAAACGTTCCTTTTATGGAGAGCAAGAGAGTTTTATTCATCTCACAAGAAATTCATCCGTATTTACCTGAGAATACCATTTCAAGCACCACACTTGCATTGGCGAAAAAGACCAATGATTCAGGGCATCAGGTGCGCGTTTTTATGCCACGTTTTGGTGTCATTAATGAGCGTCGCCACCAATTGCACGAAGTGATTCGCTTGAGCGGTATGAACGTAGTCATCAACGACATGGACATGCCTTTGATTATTAAGGTTGCGTCTGTTCCTGGTGCGCGCATGCAGGTATATTTCATCGATAACGAAGAATACTTCAAGCGCAAGTTTACTTATGCCGACGAAGATGGAAATCAGTTCGAAGACAACGATGAGCGTACGCTGTTCTTCTCGAAAGGAGCTATTGATACAGTTGAAAAATTAGGTTGGAAACCGGATGTGATCCACGTTCATGGCTGGATGTCTTCTTTAGTACCTATGTACTTGCGTCTGTTCCAGAGTGAAAACCCTATTTTCAAGGACGCAAAAATTGTGTTCTCTGCTTACGATAACGGCTTTGACGGCACCTTAGGTCCAAACTTAAAAGCCGGTATGCTTTTCGATGAAATTGCACCCGAGCTTGTAGAAGGATTGGATGCACCTACTTGCGAAGATTTGCAGTTGATTGGTGCGAAATACTCGGATGTTGTAATCCTAGGAGAAGGAAATACAGCACACGTTGAGGAATTCTGTAAGGCCAACGGTATTGAGTGTATCGATGGTAAGGGATTTGCTGAGACCCCGGAAGAAGCAATCAAGATTTATGAATCTCTTTTGGTAGCATCAGACGTTGAATAAGTCATTCTTACGCGCCTTAGCTTTCGTAGCCCTCGCGCTCAGCCTTACGAATTGTGAAAAGAGCAATGGTACCATTGGCTCAGGCAAGTTTGTGGAGGATCGTCCTGAACTTGGAGAGAAACTGGTATTCCCGGTGATTAGTTACACGACAGCATGGGACAGTATTGTTACTACAAGCCCGTCTAGAGCCGCTTTGGGTAATATGGAAGATCCCTTATTCGGGTCTATTAACTCGTCGTTTTCTACGCGAGTCCTTTTGAGTAAAATCAATCCAGATTTTGGAGATTCTACCATTTGTGATTCTGTAAAGGTGCGCCTCGCCTACAATTCTACTTACGGTATGACGGGTGGTCAGATTCATCTTCAATTGGCCCCTCTCGTTAACCCACTGTACGACACGATCAAATACTACAGCAATCAACTGCCCGAAACGGCAGATCCTATCGCAGATACGGTACTTACTCTGGATCCCGATCAGATTGTATTCAACGGAGTAGATTCGTTAGTTCAGACTTTAGCATTTGACGCAGATCCCGCTTATTTCCAAAGTGTCATTTTTGATGCAGCTATCAATGGCGAGGCTCATTTTGCGGATAACGAAGACTTCGTTTTAGAAGTTCCAGGTTTGCATTTTAGCGATGTAGGAACGGGTAATACAGCCACCGGATATTTCGATTTAAGTTCTGGAGGTAGCGTTATCCAATTATACTATCATACTGGTTCACAGGATACCGTGCCGAAAGTATTCACATTGACTTTTGGACAAAACTTTGGAGATCCAGCAAGGGTATACAATCAGTTCATTCATAATTTCTCTGGTGCAGCTTTTGATACTGCAGCATACGATAGCATCAACGGCGAAATGCTTAGCTACGTCCAAGGCGGTTGTGGTGCACGTACCATCTTAGAAATCCAAGGTCTCGATACGCTCATCGGTAAGGGTTACAGCATCAACCGCGCAGATATGACGGTTCATGTGCTGCAAGGAACAGCCTCGCCTTATACCTTGCCAGGAACCTTGTTGCTACTGGAAAACTACGATTCAACCCAGGCATTGATTAAGGATTACACATCATCTATCAATCCAACTGGTGGTGCAGCAAATCGCGCAGATATCCGTGAATACCGCTACCGTTTCTACTGTACTCGAATGGTGCATGAGATGGTAAACGACCGCGAAAAGGTGGTGCCGCTGATCTTAGCGACAGCTGCTGCAAACTCGAATGTACACCGCGTGGTTCTTGGCGGGGGGATGCACCCAACCATTCCGGTAGAATTTAATGTCTACTATACTAAAAGTGATTGATAAGGCTTTATTTTAGCCAAACCAACCAATACCTTAAAAAACGCTGCCTATGTGTGGAATTGTAGCATACGTCGGAGACCGCAAAGCCTTCCCTATCCTAGTTAATGGATTGAAACGCCTTGAGTATCGTGGATACGATAGCTCTGGGGTAGCCTTGGCCCAAAATGGTTCAATCGCCCTGTACAAAAAACAGGGGATGGTAAAAGCCATGGAAGACCATGCCTTATTAAATGACACGAGCGGTACTACAGGTATTGCCCACACGCGTTGGGCCACGCACGGTCAGCCTTCCGATGAAAATGCGCACCCGCATTTGAGCAATTCAGGTAACCTAGTATTGGTACACAATGGTATCATTGAAAATTACCAATCACTTAAGGACCTCCTGAAATCAGAAGGATTTGTATTCCATAGTGAAACAGACACAGAGGTATTGGTGAACTTTATCCAATACGTTCAAGATAAAGAGCAATGTAAATTGCGTAAGGCAGTACGCCTTGCCTTGACCCAAGTAGTCGGTGCTTACGCCATCTGTATTTACGACAAGGATAAGCCAGAGGAGATTGTCGTTGCTAAGATGGGTTCGCCTTTGGTCATCGGCCTTGGTAAGGATGAAAAGTTTATTGGCTCAGATGCAACGCCATTTTTGGAATACACCAAAGAGGCAATCTATCTAGAGGATGGCGAGATGGCCTCTATCATCGCTGGCGAAGAACTTGATATTCGTCTCATCAAAACTGACGGTACAGTTGCCCCGGTGATTCACAAGCTGCAAATGGACCTCGAAAGCATTGAAAAAGGTGGCTATGACTACTTCATGATGAAGGAAATCTACGAGCAGCCTCGTGCGATCTATGATACCTTCCGTGGCCGATTACTCCCTGAACAAGGCATGATCAAGATGTCGGGCATGGAAGAATATGCGGACAAATTCCGCAATGCGGATCGCATCATCATGACTGCTTGTGGTACTTCGTGGCACAGCGCTCTAGTGGCGGAATACCTTTTCGAGGAGTTTGCGCGCATTCCAGTGGAGGTAGAATACGGTTCGGAGTTCCGCTACCGCAATCCAGTCATCCGCAAAAACGATATTGTAATTGCGATCTCTCAAAGCGGTGAAACTGCCGATACTTTGGCCGCCATCAAGATGGCAAAATCTGCTGGAGCCATGGTCTTTGGAATCTGTAACGTCGCAGGTTCATCTATTGCACGTGAAACACATGCAGGCGCCTATACCCATGCTGGACCGGAAATAGGTGTCGCCTCAACAAAAGCGTTTACTTCCCAGGTGACCATCCTTACTATGATGGCGCTTGAACTCGGAAAAATTCGTGGAGAATTCTCCACTTCTGAATACCGCGCCTTGCTAAATGAGCTCAACAACATTCCTAAGAAGATTGAGAAAGTGCTCGAGAAGAAGGAGCTTATCGAACAAATCTCTGCACTCTACAAGGACGCGACTAACTTCTTGTACCTAGGTCGTGGGGTGAATTTCCCTATCGCGCTCGAAGGCGCACTGAAGTTGAAAGAGATCTCCTACATTCATGCGGAAGGGTATCCTGCTGCTGAAATGAAGCACGGACCTATTGCATTGATTGATGAAAACATGCCAGTGGTTGTAGTAGCTCCAAACAATGGACACTACGAGAAATTGGTCAGCAATGTTCAGGAGGTTAAAGCTCGTGAAGGAAAAGTCATTGCCATTGTGACTGAAGGCGATAAAGAATTGCTCGATTCGTCTGACCACGTCATTGAAATTCCAGAGACGCTCGAAGCATTGACACCGCTCTTAACTGTGATTCCATTGCAGCTATTGAGTTATTACATCGCGGTGATGCGCGGTTGTGATGTAGACCGTCCAAGGAACCTTGCAAAGTCAGTGACAGTGGAGTAACATTACGGGGTGGTAATTCTTACCCCTTTGTTTACTTGAGATTTTAAAAAATCTAGACCGTTAGTTAGGATCTGAGAAGTTTGAATTGGAAAGCATGCTGCTGTCCGTGAAGGTCATTAAAAAGGCCAAGAGATCGTCCTTTTCCTGTTGTGTCAGTCCTAAACCTCCCTCAAAAACATGCATATCTGGGTCGAGGGTTGCGCTAGACTTTACCCCACTGTTATAATGCTCGATAACTTCTTCTAGAGTAGAAAAGCGGCCATCATGCATGTAAGGAGCAGTGAGGCTAATGTTTCTAAGCGACGGCACTTTGAATTTACCCTCGTCCAATGGCGATGAAGTGGTTTCCATCAGACCGATATCAGTGAAAACAGAATCTAATCCATTGTTTTTAAAAGTGTGGTCTGTAAGAAGTGGTCCGCCATGACAATGCACACATTCAGCTTTGTCAAAATAGATACCACTGCCTCGAATGGCAGATTCTGAAATCACATCCGTTTCGAAATTGTAAAACCAACGATCGTAAGGTGAATCAAATCCAATGATAGTGGACTCATAAGCGGCAATAGCCTCGGTTAGTTCCGTTTGACTTACTTCTTTATATCCAAAAGATCTTTGGTAGGCATTCATAAGATCTCTATCGTCCTCAAATCTGGAAATAACTTCTTCCCAAGTTGTATTGAGTTCTATCTCGTTTAATACCGGTCCTAAAGCCTGGTGAGATAAGCTGAATGCCCTTCCGTCCCAAAAGAATTCAGAATCCCAACCTAAATAAGCAACGGACATAGCGTTACGATTGCCTGAAACTCCTTGAGTGCCGGTACTAAATTGATTAGGATCCGAGAAGCCAGTACTTTGTCCATGGCATGTGGCACAACTCATCGAATAATCTTCACTCAACATGGTTGAGAAAAACAGTTCTCTACCCAGTGCGACCTTCTCCTTGGTAATGCTTTCAACATTACTTATTTCTCCTTCGTATGCTGTTACATAGGAAGGGATGTTCAACTCATACGGAGTATCGTCATAAGTTCTTTGCCCGTTTCTATCGCATGAAATGAACACTAGAACGTTTAAGAGAAGAAGGGCACGTTTCAATGCTTACAGCTTTTTAAAAGTGCGCGTTACTGCAGAAACCCCTGTAATTCGAAGCATGTAAGTACCTGCCGGTAGGTGAGCTGTTGAAATACGTGTTTTATTTTGGGAGAACACATTTGACTCGACGGTTTTGCCTAAGATATCTATGATTTCATAGTGGTGTCCAATCAGTTTTGGATCCTCTACAAAAAGAAAATCATGAGTTGGATTAGGATAGATAGCAACTGTATTCGAGAGTTCATCGAGACCCACTGTTTCCATTACGATTATCGTACCCCAGTTGTTTGTATTTCCAGGGTTTGTGCCACAATGAAAGGTATAGGTGCCTATTGAATCTAAACTGAATTCAGCTTTTGGAGTACCGCTATTCACGGTTACCGTTGGGAAAAAGACAGGAGATGCAGTACTTCCATGTCCCGAAGTCATTGGATGTGGTCCACCACCGCCATAATGAAAGGTAATAGTATCCCCAGGTTCCACCCATAAAGTATCATTCGGAGAAAGTGGTGAATGAGAAATGGTCATGGATTGTGCGAGAGCCACAAAAGTGAATCCGCACAGAAAAGAAATTGTAAGTAGCGTCTTTTTCATCGGAGTTAAAGAATGTTTGAGCAAGTTAAGGAATTCGAATAGAATTGAACATAACTGCGAAATTCGGCTTATTTTAGACAGGATACTTAACACAAACATTTCAAAACCATGAAAGCATTCAAAGCTTTAATGATCACATTGATGATCGCAGCATCCGTTTCGGTAGATGCACAAACTAAGAATATCGAAGGAATCGACTTCCCAACAAAACTTTCGATCAATGACCAAAACACCGTATTGAACGGTGGAGGTTTGAGAGAAAAATTTGGCTTCCTAGACTTGTACGTCGGTGCATTATACGTACCTGCGAAAACCTCCAATGCTGACGAGGTAGTAATGGCAGACGAAAACATGGGGATTCGCATTGTTATTGCATCAGGACTTGTAACGCGTGATCGTTTCATCGAAGCATTGGAAGAGGGATTTGAAAACACCACAGCAGGTAAATCTTCACCAAACGATGTTGAGATGTTTAAAAAGTACTTGAGCGATGAGTTCGTTAAAGGCGATGAAATCCTTTTGACATACCACGCAGGTGATGCCGTTTACCTTTACAAAAACGGTGAACAGCGCGGAACGTTTAAAGGTCTAGCATTCAAACAAGCCTTGTTTGGCATTTGGTTGGGTGGGGTACCTGCTCAAGAAAGCTTAAAAGAAGAAATGTTGGGTAAATAACCCGAGATTAATAGCATGTAAAAGGCCGCGCATCGCGCGGCCTTTTTTTGTGCCTTATTTTTTTTGTTTCTCGAAGGCGTAGGTCAAAATCAGATAGTTGGTTTCGCTGAAAAGTCCGACGTTGAAGGAACTTTGATTCCAAACCCCATTGCTTTTACCGAAGGTGCTTGAGATGGAAAGTGGCGCTGCTAGCCCGATGTTGAGGTTAGGGTTAATTGCGTAGAGCATGCCCAATTGGTACCGAAGGCCAGGTTGCACACTAGTGTAGTTTGTACCATGCGAATAATAGCCGCCCACCTCCGGTCCGTGCAAGAGGTAGAACTTATCGGTAATGGGCTTTCGCCATTCTTGACCAAAGAATGCACCAGTCGAAAGGTTCCAATAGGCTTGCCCATTGTAGGAACTGTAATTCATATAGGTTCTGTCGACACGCAAGGCTCGAACGCTTTCAATGGACTTTCCCCATTTGAAAACTGGACGAGCGTCCAAAACTGGACCGTACATAATGCCCATGCTGGCACTTGAAACAATACCTATTTCACGATACTGCGCTTGACCCAAAGTGGAGGCGATTAAAAACAAGGTAAGCAGAGAAAATTTTTGAAAAGCGTTCATGCGGAAGGGTTTTACTGCTACCAAGGTATACCAATATTGTGTAACTTCTTGCGCCTAACCTCATGAACAAAACCAAACATTCACACCAAATGGATAGAAGATCATTTATTAAAAAGACGGCTGCCGCTGCTGCTGGTATTAGTATAGTTCCATCTCACGTATTAGGCGGAATACACATAGCTCCTTCGGACACCGTGTATATGGCAGGTATAGGTGTCGGTGGCCGAGGATTAGGCGTGCTCAAGGGATTGCGGAATACGGGCCAAGTGAAGTTTGTAGCTCTTGCCGACGTGAGTGATAAGCGCGGCGCGGAAGCGTATAATCTGGAGCCAGGGGCAAAAACGTATCGCGATTTCCGTCAGGTTTACGATAAGCACTTGGGCGAATTGGACGCCATATTCTGTGCTACTCCAGACCATACCCATGCCGTTACCTCATTGCCCTTCATGCGCGCGGGCAAACACGCTTTCGTGGAAAAGCCGTTGACGCACAACATCATGGAAGCGAGAACAATGACCCAAGTGGCTGCGGATAAAGGATTGATCACTCAGATGGGCGATGTGGGTGCCTCCTCGGACGGCATTCGCACGGCTCAAGAAATCATAGAGGCAGGCATTATCGGCCCTGTCAATAAGGTAGACTGTTGGACAAACAGACCCGTTTGGCCTCAAGGGTTGGAGCCGCCTACACAGGGAGAGGATGTTCCAGATTATTTGGACTGGGACCTCTGGTTAGGTCCGGCCGCCATGCGTGAGTTTAACCACCGCTACCTACCCTTCAAATGGCGCGGTTTCTGGGACTTTGGAACTGGTGCTATGGGCGATATGGGTTGTCACATCATGGAGACGCCCTACCGCGCGATGAGCTTGGGCTATCCAACTTCGGCGGAAGCCAGCTGCACCACCATGTGGGCAGGCGATTTTGTCGAGGCAGATTATGAGGGCGTTTGTCCGCCTAGTTCGGTGGTCCGATTAACCTTTGACCATACCGACTTTGGTGAAGTAAAGCTCAACTGGTACGACGGCGGTCTGATGCCGGAGCGTCCTGACCTCTTGCCAGAGGATGATATGCCAGGAAACTGGGACGGCGGAAGCGTATTCTACGGATCGAAAGGTATTTTAGTGACCGATACCTACAGCCGCAATCCTAGAATCTACATGGCCGATGGATCGACACCTGCACTACCTGCAAAGACCTTGGTACGTGTGGCAAACGATACTTCTGGGCACATCGCCAACTTCGTGGATGGAATTTTAGGCAAGGCTGAGACTTCTTCACCGTTCAGCGTGGCCGGTCCTTTGACTGAGGCGGTATTGATGGGGAACCTCGCCATCAAGGCTTACCAAGAAAAACACTTGAAACCCGGAAAAACTTCGACGGATTGGGCGCCGTATGAGTATCCTGGACGTACCCGATTGAATTGGGACGGAGCAAATATGAAAATCACGAACTACGAACCCGCGAATCAATGGGTCACCAGAGAGTACCGCAAGGGTTGGAATATTTAATTCAAAAGATAAAATCACAATATGAAGTTACTTTGGAAGATGCGCTTACTTGTTGTGGCGCTCATCACACTTCACCTAAACGCCAACGCACAAGAAACCTCAACACCGCTAACCCAGATCATGGAAGGGCTCAGCGTTCGAAACATCGGACCAGCTGGGATGAGCGGCCGGGTCACGTGCATCACTGCCCACCCGAATATTCCGACGACTATCTACGCGGGATCGGCCAGTGGAGGGTTGTGGGTTAGTGAAAACAACGGCCAAAGCTGGTCGCCGCTCTTTCAAAATGAGAAGGTGGCTTCCATTGGTGCCATTGCCATCGATCCAACCCACCCCGACATCATTTATGTAGGAACGGGCGAGGGGAATCCAAGAAATTCTCAAACCAGCGGTTACGGTCTGTACAAAAGCTACGATGGCGGTCAGAGTTGGGAGTGTTTGGGCTTGGAAGAGACCCGTACCATTCACCGAATTTTAATCAATCCTTCGAACACCGATGAGATTTATGTAGGTGCCACTGGATCGGCTTGGGGAGACAGTCCGCGAGGTGTATATAAGACGATGGATGGCGGGAAGAATTGGACCCAGAGCCTTTATGTTGATGGGAAAACGGGTGCAGGAGATCTAGTGATGGATCCTAATAACCCGAAGAAGTTGATTGCTAATATGTGGGAGTACCGCAGAGAGCCTTGGTTCTTCACCAGCGGTGGTCCTTCTGGCGGTTTGTTCATTACCTATGATGGTGGCGAGAATTGGAAGAAGCTTGGTGAAGACGACGGATTGCCGAAGGGAAATCTGGGCCGCATTGGATTAGGTATTGCACCGTCCAATTCGAACATCGTCTACGCCCTCGTCGAAACGGAGAAGAAAAACGGCGTGTACAAGAGTACGAATGGCGGTAAGAATTGGTTCAAAGTGACCGAAAGTGAGCAGGCGGGAAACCGTCCATTCTATTATGCGGATTTGAGAGTGGACCCACAAAACCCAGACCGCGTGTACAGCTTGTGGACGTATGTGACGCGCAGTGATGATGGAGGAAAAAATTGGAAAACCATCACCCCCTATAACCGCATTCACCCAGATCACCACGCCATGTGGATCGATCCGGCGAATCCAGCACACATTATTGAGGGGAACGATGGTGGGATGAATATTTCCTACGACTACGGCGAGAGTTGGCACTTCGTGGAGAACCTCCCGTTGGCCCAATTTTACCATATTAACGTCGACGATCAGTTGCCCTATAATGTCTACGGCGGGATGCAAGACAACGGCTCTTGGATGGGGCCGGCTTACAGCCTTACTACGGACGGGATTCGTAACGAGGAGTGGAGCGAGCTGT
>CAJXTR010000018.1 GCA_913060465.1 uncultured Cryomorphaceae bacterium
TAAAGGTCTGTGGGCTCTGTGGCAATGCATAAAATTTCCCCTCTTGCATACGCGATGGCACCACAAAATCACGAGCACCCTCTGGGGTTGATTTGATCAAAAATGGCGTTTCAATATCCATGAAACCCTGTGCATCGAGATACTTACGCACCTCGATATTCACGCGGTTGCGTAGCGCCAAGTTGCGCTGCAATGGACCACGACGCAAGTCCAAGTAGCGGTACTTCATGCGAAGCTCTTCACCGCCGTCGCTATCCTCTTCAATAGTGAATGGTGGCGTTTTCGCGGCGTTTAAGACTTTTAACGTGGCACTTTTAATCTCCACATCACCCGTAGGCATGTTGGCGTTCTTGCTGTGGCGCTCAATCACCTCGCCCTCAATCTGTACAACCCACTCACGTCCTAGCTTACGCGCTTCTTTCAACAGTTCTGCATCCCACTCTTCGTTAAAGGCCACCTGAGTAATTCCGTAGCGATCGCGAATATCCAGGAAGGTCATCCCCCCTAATTCGCGTGAGCGCTGAACCCAACCAGCGAGTGTAACCGTTTGTCCAATGTGTGATGCGCGCAATTCGCCGCAAGTATGTGATCTGTACATTTTCGTAGACTTTGTGGCGCAAAAATAGCCAAAGTTGTGGCGCCAATTGACTATTTTGCATGGAAGATGCAATCAAAAGAAGATCACCAAAGGTTTATGCGTGCCGCCCTTGCGGAAGCACATCTCGCAGCTGAGGTTGGCGAGGTCCCCGTTGGAGCCGTTTTAGTGGCCGGAGGGCGCATCATTGCTCGAACACATAATCTTACGGAACGACTAGTAGATGTTACCGCCCACGCTGAGATGCAAGCGATCACGGCAGCAAGCACTTACCTTGCGTCTAAATACTTGAATAAATGCACGCTTTACGTTACGCTTGAGCCCTGCCCGATGTGTGCTGGGGCGCTATTCTGGTCACAAATAGGCACCGTTGTTTATGGCGCCTCTGATGCCAAGCGTGGGTTTGCTCTACACGGTGGCAAACTGCATCCAAAAACCAAAATCATCTCCGGAATCCTAGAGGAGGAATGCGGTCAAATCATGAGCGATTTTTTCGCCGCTAAACGCAAATAACCATGTCATTAAGCACCCTAGACGTCGTCGTTCTCATTACCCTATTGACCCTTACGGTAGCCATAGGTTTGTTTTTTGGCCGCAGCAAAAAGAAAAGCTTGAGCGAATACTTTTTAGGAGGGCGGAATTTGCCATGGTACATAGCGGGCATCTCCATGATTGCAACCACCTTCGCTGCGGATACCCCATTGGCGGTAACGGAACTGGTAGGTCAATACGGGATCAGCGGGAACTGGCTATGGTGGAACCTACTTGCCGGCGGGATGCTCACCACCGTATTCTTTGCCCGATTATGGCGAAGAAGTGGGGTTACCACCGAGGTTGAATTCATTGAGTTTCGATATTCGGGACGCCCAGCTGCTATTTTACGTGGTTTCAAATCCATATACCTTGGGGCCTTCATGAACGTACTGATCATGGGCTGGGTCAATGTCGCGATGATCACCTTGCTTCAAGGGTTTTTTGGCATCTCGGAACAAGAAGCCTTTATGTGGACCGGGGCGGCATTGTTGGGCGTTGTAGCCTATGTGAGTTTTAGCGGTTTAAAAGGGGTGGTATACACGGATGTATTCCAATTCATTTTGGCCATGATTGGTTCCATTACATTGGCCGTTTACGTGCTCAAAGCACCCGAGATTGGCGGACTTAAAGGATTGAAATCAGCACTACCTGAGGAGACCTTTAACTTCATTCCTAGCATTGCCTCCGGCGAATCTTCTGGCCAGACCTATCAAATAGGCCTAGCTTCATTCCTTGCCTTTTTCGGCATGGTTTGGTGGACTTCATGGTACCCGGGTGCCGAGCCTGGGGGCGGTGGATACAGCGCTCAGCGCATGTTAGCCACTCGTAACGAACGCGAATCCTTTCTAGCCAGTGCTTTGTTCCAGATCGGCCACTATGCTGTTCGTCCTTGGCCATGGATTTTAGTCGCCTTAAGCGCTATTGCACTGTATGGAAATGGCGGAGATCTGATCCAGAACACGCCCGATTTCATCACTTACGAATGCCTAAGCGGTGAAACTCAATGCGAGCCTCTAACTGCCTCACAGCAAATCGAATACCAAGAATGGTTGGCACTATGGGAACCCATTTACGGGGATCGATTACCCGAAGCCCTTAAGTACCAACGGGACTATCGCTTTGGCTACATCTTCATCATGCGCGACTACCTACCCAAAGGGATTTTAGGAATGTTACTCGCTTCACTTTTTGCCGCCTACATGTCAACCATGTCCACCCAGTTGAATTGGGGTACTTCATACCTGGTCAACGACTTCTACTTGCGTTTTGTAAAGCCCAATTCAAAGCGTAAACGCAGCCTACGAGTCTCAAAAATACTGACCGTCATTCTCGCCATACTTGGTCTTTTTGTCACATCACTGATGGATAGCATTGCTGGTGTTTGGCAATTCATCATGGAATGTGGCGCCGGTCTGGGCCTAGTGTTGATATTGAGATGGTATTGGTGGCGAATTAACGCATGGGCCGAAATAACGGCAACCATCGCTCCATTTATCGCCTACGCTATAGCGCACTTTGCTCTGGATTGGGCATTCCCCAATTCCTTCTTCTTCACGGTTGGAGCGACTACCATTTCATGGCTGCTTGTGATGTACATAACAGCACCTGAGTCAAACGCGACTTTGGTCGAGTTCTACAATACGGTCCGCCCGGGCGGGTCTTGGAGACCTATTGCATGGAAAGTTGATGAAGACCCAAACATCACAACGCCATCGACCCTAAAACTCCTCGGGCAATGGTTGTTGGGAATCGCTATTGTCTATGCCGCTTTGTTCGGTGTCGGTTACCTCTTACTTGGATAAAAAAATCCCCGATGCTTTCACACCGGGGATCTATACATTTTGATCGGTTAGACGTTAATCCAACGTACGTTTTACTTCTACCATTTCGTAGGCTTCAACTACGTCACCAACTTTGATATCATTGAAGTTCGCGATATTCAAACCACAGTCAAATCCTTGACGTACTTCTTTAACATCGTCTTTGAAGCGTTTCAATGAACCAAGTTTACCGGTGTATACAACGACGCCATCACGAATTATACGGATGTCGTGGTTGCGCTCGATGGTTCCATCTGTAACCATACATCCCGCAATGGTACCCACCTTAGAAATCTTAAAGGTTTCGCGAATCTCAGCAGTTGCTTTGATCTCTTCCTTGATCTCAGCACTCAACATGCCTTCCATGGCATCCTTAACCTCGTTAATGGCATCATAGATGATTGAGTACATACGGATTTCCACTTCCTCTTTCTCCGCAAGCTTGCGCGCCTGAGAAGAAGGACGTACTTGGAATCCAACTACGATAGCATCAGAAGCGGTTGCTAAAAGGATATCGCTCTCCGAAATCTGGCCGACACCCTTGTGAATAATGTTCACTTGGATTTCTTCGGTCGTTAACTTCTGAAGTGAATCGGACAATGCTTCCACAGAACCGTCCACGTCCCCTTTCAAGATAATGTTCAACTCCTTGAAGTCTCCCACCTGTAGACGACGTCCAATCTCTTCCAAAGTCATCTTCTTCTGAGAACGTACGCTTTGCTCGCGTTGCAGCTGCAAACGCTTAGCTGCAATCTGCTTCGCTTCTTTTTCGTCATCCATAACGATGAAGCGATCTCCAGAGGTTGGTGCACCGTCAAGACCTAAAAGATTCACCGGGGTTGAAGGACCTGCAACCTTGATGCGGTTGCCACGCTCATCCAACATTGCTTTAACCTTACCACTGTATTGACCGGCCAAAACATAATCACCAACTTTCATGGTACCGCTCTGAATCAAAGCCGTACACATGTATCCGCGGCCTTTATCCAATGAAGCTTCCACGACGGTACCGCTTGCATTCTTGTTCGGGTTAGCTTTCAAGTCTAGCATTTCTGCTTCCAAAAGCACTTTATCCAAAAGCTCTTCAACGTTCATACCTGTCTTCGCTGAGATGTCCATGGACTGAATCTGTCCACCCCAATCTTCAACCAACAAGTTCAATTGCGCCAATTGCTCTTTAATCTTATCTGGGTTAGCAACCTCACGGTCAACCTTGTTAATCGCGAATACGATAGGTACGCCGGCCGCTTGCGCGTGAGAGATTGCTTCCTTAGTCTGAGGCATAACTGCATCATCCGCGGCAACCACGATAATCGCGATATCCGTTACTTGAGCACCACGTGCACGCATTGCCGTAAAGGCTTCGTGACCTGGAGTATCCAAGAAGGTCATGGTTTGTCCCGTATGAACTTTCACGCTGTAAGCACCAATGTGTTGGGTAATACCACCTGCCTCACCAGCAATAACATTTGCTTTACGGATGTAATCCAAAAGCGAAGTTTTACCGTGATCTACGTGACCCATCACCGTTACAATTGGTGAACGTGGCAACAAATCTTCTTCTTTATCTTCCTCTTCTAGGAATGATTCCGTTACCTCTTCATCCGTAAAGTTTACCGAGAATCCGAACTCTTCAGCAACCATTTCAAGCATTTCTGCATCAAGACGCTGGTTCATGGTCACCATTACACCGACACCCATCAAGGCACCGATAACGTCATTGACGCTGGCCTCCATCATGTTGGCAAGTTCAGTAACAGTTACGAACTCAGTAACCTTCAATACTTTGCTTTCTTCAGCAGCCTGCATATCCGCTAGCTCCTCCTTTTCACGACGTTCCGCACGTTTATCACGACGAATCTTCGCGCCCTTGTTCTTCTTACCAGAAGTAAGTTTCTCTAGGGTCTCTTTGATTTGCTTTTGGATTTCTTCGTCCGTCAATTCCTGCTTTTCAACCACAGGTTGATTGCGACGGCCTTTGCCCTTGCCTTTGTTCTGATTTTGGTTGCCTCCACCGCGGCCTCTACGTGCTGCAGGATCTGCTTGGGTTGGCGTAGCGCCACCTGGACCCTGCTTTTTGATGCGAACACGCTTTTTCTTGTCGGCCTTCGGCTTTTCAACTGGAAGTTCAATCTTCTGACCTGTGAATTTAGGACCGTCAATCTTAACGTAACGCGTTTTGATTTCGGTTTCCTCTTTCTTTGGCTCAGCTTTCTCTTCCTTTTTCACCGGTTGCGCTGGCTGTTGTGCAGCCTTCGCGCCTGGCGATTGAACCTTTTTAGGACCCTCTACTTTCGGCGCTTTTGGCTCTTTTGGCGCCTCTTCTTTCTTAGGTTCCGATTTCTTTTTCGGCTTCTGAGCGTCCAAATCAATTTTACCCAAAACCTTAGGACCTTTGCTCTCCTCTTCTGCCGGGGCAGGTTCAGCAGGAACTTCAGGTGCCTTTTCTTCCGTAGCAGGAGCCTCAGCAACTGGGGCTGGCTGCTCAACTTCTACTGGTTCTGGTGCTGCCACAGGCTCCTCGACAGGAGCTGGCGCTGCTTCTTGAACTGGGGCCTCCTCAGTTTCCTTGGTTCCGCGAAGTAGGTCTTTCTCCTCCTTCACTTGTGCGCTCACTTCTTCTGAACGCTTTTTGCGTGCAAGGTCATCCGCAAATGCCGTCATCAAGATGTCGTACTGTTCGTCCGTAATCTTGTGGTTACGGTTATTAGGAATTTCATGGCCTTGTTTGGCCAATTCCTCCACCGCACGGTCAAGCGAGATGTTTAATTCTTTGGTTGCCTTACTTAATCTGACGCTACTCATAGAGTGTCTTTAGTGTTTTCTTATTCTTCGCCTTCGAACTCTTGTTTGAGGACATTTATGACGTGGTCTGCTGTTTCTTCTTCAAGATCCGCACGAGAGATCAAATCTTCACGGCTTAGCTTCAAGACGCTCTTCGCAGTATCACATCCAATTTTCTTCAATTCATCCAATACCCATCCTTCGATTTCGTCGCTGAATTGATCTAGTTCGATATCATCTTCAATCTCGATATCATCACGGTAAACATCAATCTCCATATCGACAAGCTTACTCGCCAATCGGATGTTTGTACCGCCACGGCCAATAGCCAAGCTTACTTGATCAGGAGCTAGGTATGCTTCTACGCGACCAGCTTCTTCATCGATGTTCAATGAAGTTACTTTAGCTGGGCTCAGTGCACGTTGAATGTACAATTGAAGGTTGTTGGTGTAGTTGATCACATCAATGTTCTCATTGCGCAATTCACGAACGATGCTGTGAATGCGTGATCCTTTCATACCTACACATGCCCCTACTGGATCAATGCGGTCGTCGTAAGATTCTACAGCCACTTTTGCTTTCTCACCCGGGATACGTACTACACCTTTAATGGTGATCAAACCATCATATACTTCAGGGATTTCTTGCTCGAACAACTTCGCCAAGAAACGCTCATCAGTACGCGACATGATTACCACTGGTTTTGTACCGCGGAAAACCACTTCTTTAACGACTGCGCGGATAGGATCTCCTTTGCGGAAGAACTCACGCTCGCCAATCATTTGGTCTTTTGGAAGGATCAATTCATTTCCTTCATCATCGTATACAATAACCTCGCGGTGACGCACGTGGTGCACTTCACCAGTAATGATTTCACCTTCCAAGTCTTTGTAGCGCTTGAACAATTCTGCGCTGTCGTGCTCTTGAATACGGCTTACTAGGTTTTGACGGAACGCCAAAATGAAACGACGACCGAGGTCAATCAATTTTACTTCTTCAGAAACTTCTTCACCAACCTCGTAATCTGGTTCAATTTTCAATGCTGCGCTGAGTTCAATTTCCATGTTCTCATCTTCTACAGCACCGTCTTCAACCACCGTACGGTTACGCCAAATCTCCAAATCACCCTTATCTGGGTTAACGATCACATCAAAGTTCTCGTCGTTTTCGTACTTCTTGCGCAATTGGTTGCGGAAGGCCTCTTCAATAAAGGCCATCAACGTCAATCTGTCGATATTTTTCTCCTCTTTAAACGCGAGGAAGCTTTCAATAATCGCCTGGTTTTCCATTGTATATCCTAATAATAATAAGGTCTATTTAAACTTAATTGCCACCTTGGCCTCAGTGATGTCCGCGAAGGCAATTTCAACTTCTTGAGCAGGATCCTTCTTTTTCGCACCGGGTACACTAAGCACAATGTGCTCTTCATTACACACGATTAAGTCTCCTTCCACTTGACGATCGCTGTATTTAACCTTCAATGTGCGACCAACATTCTTCTTGTACTGTCGCCAAATTTTCAAAGGCTTATTCAAGTCTGGGCTACTCACTGTGAGATTAAAATCCTCTACATCACGGTCAAAAGCAGCCTCGATTTTCCGATTAATCATTTTAATCTGATCAATTGAAAGTCCAGCATCCGCATCGGCGTACACTACAATCACATTGTTCGGCTTGAGTTCAAGGTCGACTAAAAACGCCCCGTTCTCCTCTGCTGCTGCCAATGCAACTTCTTCAATTCTACTTTGTTCCATCAGTGGTATTCAATAAAAGAGGGGACCGAAGTCCCCCTTTTGCTGTCCAAAAAGTTTCGACAAATATAGGCATTATTTTAATTAACACTGCCTGTTAGTAACGCAATAAGATGCCTTTGAGGAAATTTTAAAAAAATAGGGCTAAATCACGCCATAGCCTCATAACATCCTTATAATTAGTATATTTGAGGCTCGCTTACACACAACATCATGGATATCTCACACGTCAAGGTGCTCATCATTGACGATCAAAGCATCGTTCGAAATGGCATCAAAACCATGCTTGAGCATGGAGAGTTTGGCTCTCATGTTTTCTCTATTGAGGAAGCAAACGGTAGCGCTGAAGCGAAATACATGATGCGCAATACCCGTTACGACTTGGTTATTTTAGATTATGAGTTAGGTGATACCAATGGGGCTGTTTTGTGTAAGCAGATACTCTCTGAATACCCGAATCAAAAGGTATTGACATTATCCAACAGCAATAACATTGAGTTCGCTCACGATATGCTACAGGCCGGTGCTAAAGGCTACGTACTTAAGTCCATAGATGCCAAAAACTTGGCAAGCTCCATTTCTAAAATCCTCAACGGGGGTTTGTTTTTCAATGAAAATTTAGCCAATGGACTCGTAGAGCGCTGTGTGCTAGGCAAAGACAAAGACTTTGCACCAAAGCACCCCGCTATTGATCGATTGAGCCGACGTGAAAAAGAGATTATCGCAATGATTTGCGATCAACTCACCAACGAGCAAATTGCAAAACAATTGTTCCTCTCGAAAAGAACTATTGATAACCACCGCCAAAACATCCTCAACAAACTGGGAATGATCAATACGGCTGGGTTGGTCCGATTCGCCGTAGAGAACGGCCTGGTGAATCCTTAATTGTACTTTCTTTCATACACGGGGGAAAATTCAAGCATAAAAAACCCCCCGCGGCGCTGCCGCGGGGGGTTTTTGTTTCTATAAAATTTTGCAGATTACTCTACAATAACTTTTAAGGTTTTCACATCGCCTTTGCTGTTCGCAACATTCACGAAGTACAAACCGCTCACCATATTCTGACGAGTTAGTTCTACTTCACCTTGAACGTTATCGAAACCTGCAACTACACGGCCTGTGATGTCCATTACACGTACAGTAAATAGGTCAGAAGTACCTAGAGCGATAGTCGCCGTTTCAGTCATCGGGTTAGGACGAACAGAAACGAAATCTAGCGCACCTTCTTCAACACCTACGAATGAACAAGTACCGTAAGTGTGACGCAAAGTATCCGCAGAACCTGTACGAGCGAAGAAACGGTTGTATGAACCTACACCATTATCAACACCACATGCAGAATCTACAGGCTCGTGGTTACTTACATCGGTTGGATCGCCGTTCGAGAAACGGTACTCCATAGTACCTGGACAGAAGCTAGGTACAGTCGCGATGTATTGACCAGCTGTAGTGTGCGGAGTCATTGCAATCGCATTGGCATCCCACTGAGTGAAGTTCCCCATTAGGTAGATAGTATCTGCTGGAGTGAACGACGCTTGAGTGAAGTCAACGATAAACGTTACATCAGCTGTTGCTGGCACTGAAGGACAAGGTCCGTAAGTGTCGTTACCGAAACAACGAGTTGCAACGGTTGAATCTGAACTTACAGTGATCACCTTGTTACCACCACCTTCCCAGTTGGTGTTTCCGTTTTCGTGGTAACGAGCTTTGAAAGTGAAATCGCCTGAATCAACATCGAAGTAAGTGATCGACCAGATGCCATCACCATCAGGATCAGACATAGTCTCACCGCCCCAACCGTTGATTGGACCAGCCAAAGAAACTGAATCTACAGTACCACAAGCAGCAATTGAACTAACATCAACATTTACCGTGATATCATATGTTGGAAGAACCATACATGGTCCACACATGTTGTAACAAACCTCGTAGATACCGCTAACTGTATCCGTGTAGTAACGGTTATCACCTTGGCTGATACCAGCATTCGATGCTTGACAAGCAGATGGTACAGACTCTACTGCACTCCATCCGTTACCGTTCAAGAACTTGAAGTAAACAGAATCTGTTTTGTTTACGTAAGCGATGTAACGGTGTACACCATCAAAGTTCACCATTTGTGATTTCGCTGGATCCCAACCTTGGAAGTTACCTGCAACGTGAGCTGAATCAGCGCTCAAGGTTTGTAGCGAGTAATCTACTTTGAATTGGATAGCTTTTTGTCCAGCAGGAGCTGCACCGGCAAACATTACCGCAGGAAGTGTAGTGTCTTGAGAGATCACTGCCCAACGGTTACCATTACCGTTAGTACCTACATTAACAGAAGATGGAACACTTTCGTCATCGCCCCATTGGTTACCGTTGATAAACTTGTACTCAAGTTGACCAGCAGGAACCGATACGGTTACCGAGTAAACGGAAGTAGAACCCACTTGTGACATAGACGTTGTGCTTGGCGACCAGCTCTGGAAAGAACCAGCGACGTGCACACCGTTAGAGTTCGCTGCAGTTGACCCGAGGTCTACCTGAAACGTAACGCTGTGGTTCTGTGCAAATGCTGCTACACCGAAGCATAAAGCAGCTGCAATTGCGTAAAGTTTTTTCATGAAAAATGACTTTGGTTAGTAATTAGTGTACGCTGTACCTTTCAAATTTAAGCCATAGGTCTCGAGCGTAAAGGCCTGATTCTATCGGTTTTTAACCATATTATTGCATTATTCCGCATGAAATGAAGAAATACGCAATTTTAACCTGTTTAACGCTACTCAGCTGCATGCCTTTTGAAACGATAAAAGGGCAAGAAGTTCAGCGCATGGACCCGCCGAACTGGTGGATCGATCACCCCTTAGATACGGTGGAGGTTTTGATGCAGGGCAAGGGGCTTCTGAAATGGGCTGCGGAGGTCGAGAAATCTGCGGGTAAAGTTCTGCAGACCACACATTATGGCGACCGCTATTCACTCGTGAAGTTGTGGATTCGACCAGAATACGCTAAAGAAAAAGTCGAAATCAACATTGGACCAAAGTCATTTGAATTTCCATTGCTTGAGCGGAGTGGTCATGAACCGCAAGGCTTGAGTGATCAGGATTTGGTCTACTTAATTACCCCGGACAGATTCCACAACGGCGACCCTTCGAATGATGATGTGCCTGGAATGCGCGAGCGTGGTGTGGACCGTTCCCAGCCCTATGCCCGTCACGGCGGTGATTTGCTGGGCATTCAAATGGGGCTCGATTATATTGAACGATTGGGCGCTACGGCACTTTGGATCAATCCCGTATTGGAAAACGACATGGAACGCGACAGTTACCACGGGTATGCTATTACGGATCATTATCGAGTAGATCCAAGGTATGGGGGGAATGAGGCGTTAAAGGAATTGGCCACCGAACTTCATCAAAGGGAGATGAAGCACATCATGGATATCGTCTACAATCATTGGGGCGTCGAGCATTATTTGCACCGCCAGTTGCCAGATTCCGGTATGGTTCATTTCAATCCAGACGGCAGTATTCCCTATTCGAATTTTAGGTTTTCCGCCTTGGCCGATCCGCATGCGTTGGCGCAAGATAAGCAGGCCTTTGAGCACGGGTGGTTTGCGGGGGCGATGCCGGACCTCGACCAACGCCATCCATTGACCGCATCGTACTTGCGTTATTCGACGCTGTGGTACATCGAGATGTTTGAGGTGGACGCCTTGCGCTGCGATACCTACGCCTTTTCGGACCGTATGTTTTTGCGGAAGATGAACCAATTACTCAAGCGCCTCTACCCCAACATTTTCATCTTTGGAGAGACTTGGTCCTACAATGAAGCTTCGCAAGCCTACTTCGCCCCAAACAAGATGTACGAAGGGCATTTCTCCTTAGCCGACGCAGTGACGGATTTTACCCTATGGCGGGCCATTCACAAAATGTACAGCGCAGTGGAGCACGAGCAATTTGGCTGGAATACTGGTGCGGGAGAACTGTATTACCGATTGGTGAGCGACTATTTGTACGAGCATCCCGAGGACCTGATCATCTTTTTAGACAACCATGACGACGGAAGGTTTTTGGGCCAATTCGACCAAGACACCACCAAGCTCAAAAGCGCATTGACCCTTCTGTACGCCATGCGTGGGATCCCGGTGTTGTACTACGGCACAGAATTGGGCCTCAGTGGTCACAAAGATCATGGCGCTATTCGGGAAGATATGCCCGGGTTTGAAGGTGAGTTCCCTGATTTTGACAAAACAGGCGGAGATTTATTAGATTTGTGTCAAGAATTGGGCGCTTCCCGAAAGCTCCGCGGAAAAACTCAAGTACGACAGCAAGTCCCCAAAGACGGTTGGTACGTACTCTGGATTACCTCGGAACAAGGCACTTGGCGATTAGTCATCAACGCTTCTGAAAAGCAGCGAACCTACACCAACGAGTGGGGGGATGAGGAGAACGAATATGAGCCTTGGGAGGCCCAAATGATGGAACTATTGTAGCGTGAAAGCCACCATTGAAAATATCCGCATTGCCGAAAAGGACCGTAGTTATAACAGCTATGTCCTCAAGCAGAGTATTTTCGATGATTACTGGCACTACCATCCTGAGATAGAAATCACCTACATCGTCAAAGGCGAAGGCATCGCCTTCATCGGTAACAAAACCGTAGAGTTCCGCCCGGGGATGGCCTTCCTACTAGGCCCTTACCTTCCCCACAACTTCGTCAGCACAGACGAGGAAGATGTAGTCATGGAAAAGGAATGTTGGGGACTCCAATTCACCCAAGAATGGCTCAACTCTTTCAAAGAAAGTTCCGCCCTTCAACGCCTATTCAAAGCCATGAGCTATGGAATACATCTGGGCATTTTAGACACGAAAGAGCACGAGACTTTTGAAACCATCGTTGGTGATGACCCGTTGCGCAGCATCGGCGCCTTCTTCAACTTCATGGCGCTCATCGCTGAACGGCCAGATTTCGTTACGGTATCCACAAACAATGCCTACTCCAATGTGATGAGCCAAAAGATCAGCCAACGCATGGAGCGCGTCTCGAAATACATTCAAGACCATTACCAAAATCCAATCACGCTTAGTGAGATCTCCGATGTAGCCAGCATGACCGAACAAAGCTTCAGCCGCTGGTTCCGTCAAACCTCGGGCCTGACATTTGTAGATTACCTCATGCAGTTGCGCACCACAGTGGCAAGCAATCTCTTAGTAAATACAAACAAAGCCATGACAGAAGTGGCCGCAGAAAGTGGGTTCAACTCGAGCTCTTCATTCAACAGAGCCTTTCTTAAAATCAAGGGGTGTTCTCCCCGAGAATTCAGAAAAAATCGAACCCTGTAAATACAAAAAAGGCGCCCCGTGGGGCGCCTTTTTTGTTGGAGTTATGCTTCGCCTTCCGGCACGTAGGTCATGACCTTGCGGTTGGTGATCAGGAGGTTCGCGAGCGCTGCAAGCGCGAGTGAACAACCTGCTAACAACATTGCATTGATGGGCTCGTCGCCAAATAGGTTTTTGTACAACGGCGTGATGGCAAAGGCCGCCACGATTTGTGGGAGCACGATAAACATATTGAAGATCCCCATGTACACGCCCATGCGATTCGGATCGATAGCTGAGCTCAACATGGCGTACGGCATAGAGAGGATGGATCCCCAGCTGAAGCCGATGAGTACGAAACTCAGTCCCAGGTCGGACGGTTCGTTGGCGAAATACATGTTGAAGAATCCATAGGCACCGGCGAAAAGCGAGGCCATATGCACATATTTGCGGTTAATGCGACGACGCGAGGTCCACAGGGTGAGTAACAAGGCAAAGGCCATAGAACTCAAACCGTAGTAGCCCATGTACGAGCCCACTTGATTAGAGGCATCGTTGAAGGCTTTATCTGCAATTTTATAGGCTTCAATAGCTTCTGGCGTACTGGTCGCGTATTCAATGGCTTCTGGTTTCGGAGCATCAAAGACGTGGTCCGTGAGGCCTGGATTCGCCATCGACCACATGGTGAAGAAAGCAAACCAAGAGAAGAATTGGACCACCCCTAATTTGCGCATGGTTAGCGGCATTTCAGAGATGTTCTTGACCACTTCCTTAAGCGTGTTTGCTAGTCCAGCGTTTTCCTTGCGTTCTGCGCGGAATGCTTCGAGGTCTTCGGGTGGGTATTCGTCTGTGGTGAATACGGTGTATAGAATCGACAAAATGAAGACCATGGCACCCACTGCAAAGGCGATTTGGACCGACATGGGTACTACCCCTGGGTCCGCCTCATTGCTCACCCCTAATTTTGAGATGAAGAGCGGCAGGTTTGAGGCCACCCAAGTACTGATTCCAATAATGAGGGTTTGTACAACGAATCCGAAAGAGCGCTGACTATCTGGAAGCTTATCAGCGACCAAGGCACGGAAAGGTTCCATGGAAATGTTCATCGAGGCATCGAGAATCCACAATCCTCCGGCGGCCATCCATAGTACGCTGCTGTGAGGAATGAAGAATAAGGTAACGGATGCTAGAATAGCGCCAACAAGGAAGAATGGACGACGACGGCCCCAACGCGGGTGCCAAGTATTGTCGCTCATCTGACCAATGATAGGCTGGACAATGAGACCGGTTAATGGTGCGGCCAACCAAAGTAGTGGAAGGCTGTGTTCATCGGCACCTAAGGTTTCAAATACGCGGGTCATGAAACCGCTTTGGAGGGCATAACCGAATTGGATCCCTAAGAAGCCAAAGCTCATGTTCCAGATTTGCCAAAAACTGAGTCTAGGTTTTTGTTGCATGTCTTGTAGTTTTCGAGTGAGTTCAAAAAACCCGGCACTAGGCCGGGTTCATAAGTTACGACGTTCCCAGAATTATTGACATTCAATCTGGACATTCACCGCCTCGGTAACGCGATCGGCACCGGTGGCAAATACCTTCTTCATTGCAATGAACTCTAGGTAATCAATGGTCTTGTTAGCGGGTATGGTAAAGAACTCCGAAGGCACGATCAACTTTTCAAAGTTGCCGTCTCCTAGGTAGTTCATTTGCAACTTTGGATTCGTTCCAACGTTGAAAGTATTCTCAATCTGGCTAGAGCTACCGTCCGTGAAAATCACTTTAGCGTAGATGTAGCAGTCATCAGAAGCTAAATTCTGCATGCTCGCCTTTTCCTCTCTCCAGTTCTCGTAGCGCAAGGTTACAATATCATCTGCCATCACCTTGTTCGGGAAGTGGTAGAATGGGTTGCGCTCGGTGGCTGGTGGGTCGATAGCAATGACTTGATCCGGAGTTTTTACATCTGGATCTCCATAACCGCCGCCGTCTTTTGCTTTAACGAGGAAGTGAATGTCCTCGCTGTATACGGTCGCAGCATCCACTTCATACCAAAGAGTTGGAACCATCTTGAAGGAGAAGGTACCATCGGCATTTGGCGTGAATTTCAAAGCGTCATTAGAATTTTTCCAAGGGGCAGAACCTGTACCATTTACAAGCGGGTGACCATCCGGGTGTTCTGCTGGTTTCCATGTCCATAAATAAACATCTTCGCCGGCATCAATGGCCTGTTGTAATAAATCTTGCGGTTCGTCCGTCAGGTCCAGTCCTGCAGGGTCGAAAATGATCTCCAAAGAATCTGCTGGATCGATATTCTCGTCCGGCACAGTAGTGATTTGAGCGCTCGCTGCGAGGCCCATAGTCAATGCAAATAAGGTAGTAATCTTCTTCATTGTGGGCTTATTTACGAGTAAAAGTCAATTCATACGAAACACTTGGCTTGTCACAACGCTCGCGGCTGTATACAAACACCATGTTTTGGTCGATCGTACGAGGCATGTTGCCGAGTGGCAAAATGGTCGTAACGGTGTCTTCAGTCAAGTGAATGGCCGACGGGTATTGTGGCGAATCGTAGCGCCAAGTTCCGCTGGTACCAAATAGGTTGAAGCCTGGGCCTGCAGAGTTTACTGTGTAGGTGCTGTCATCGTTGAATTGAACAACCCATTTGTTGTTGCTTCCTGTGTAGAAACCGCTGATATCACGGGTTTCTGGTACGGGTAAGCTAAGGTCGGTTTGGTCAGCACCGGTAAGTTCCCAAGTGCCGATAATTCCTGCTCCAGCTTCGTATGCGGGGCCAATTGGCCCAACTTCTGGCTTACACGCCCCAAGGGCGAGAAGCGCTGCTGTGGTAATGGTTAGAATCTTTGTTTTCATATGCCTTTACTGCTTAGTTGCAGCCTCCTTCTTCGTTGTATACAAATCCTTGCGCTGTTCCCTCAAAGTTCGGGAATTGCAAAATCATACCAGGACAATCCCAATCCACACCGCGGATTTTCTGGATCTCACCCTGTACACCTTGGCGCTTGAGTTGGAATAATCGGTCCCCTTCAAAAGCCAATTCTAAACGGCGCTCACGCATCACTTCAGAAAGCGTTAAGCTGCTTAAATCCGTGAGGCCTGCACGCTGACGCAACGCATTGACCATTGCCAATCCTGAACCGTCACTATCACCGTTCAATCGAACGTTACACTCTGCGTAAATCAAATACAACTCCGTCAAATGCAAGAGTGGCACGTCGATGAAGCTTGAGTTGAATTTGCTCACCACGTAGAACTCATCTGCGGTACCTACGTTACGCGCTTCGTACCAAAGTTGTCCACGCAAATCGCTCGTATCGCTAGTCGCCGCTACGTACATGTCTTGGCTCGCCTTCAACGCTGGGTTTGCATTTGGATCATCCGAGCGGTAGTTCCAAACAAACCCTGTTCCGCGCTCATCAATGATAGTATCGGTTGCAGAACTTTCATTAGTACTTACCAACGTGAAGATGAATTCCGCCGGCAGGTTGTCGTTCATGTGGTCGTAGAAACGCTTGGTCAAATCTTGCTCCAACATGTAGTTGCCAGAGTTAATTACCTCAGCCGCTTTCGTTTTTGCATTGGCAAAATCACCCATTTCTAAATACACTTTTGCAAGCATCGCTTTCGCAGCCATCTGGTTCGCGAAGATGCCGTTTGAAGCAGGAAGGTCCGATTCCGCATCCAACAAATCTTGAACGATAGAAGCGTATACATCCGCAACGGTTGCACGCATTTGCGGGGTTTGGTCTGCACTAATCTTTAGTGGAATACCCAAATGGCTATTGTCAGACGTGTATCCGTAAGGCAAAGCCCAAATACGTACTACATGGAAGTGGGAAATGGCGCGAATAAACTTCGCCTCGGCCGAGATGCGCTGAATGGCATCCGGTGTTGCGCCCTCCAAATCTGCTACCTCTTCTAACAATGTGTTCGCACGATAGATTGCGATGTAGGCATCACGGTACTGACCGCCAAACGATCCATTGAAGAACGACGATGTCCAACGCCAAATCTGCGCGTACTCACCGTTCAATCCTAGAGGATCTGCCAGGTTATCTGACATCACTTCTGGGATGTTTTGGAACCAGCCGCCGTAGGCATTGGCTGCCACATCATATACACTCACCAAGAGCTCTTGAGCATCGTTGATGGTAAGGATGGCTGAATCTGCGGGGATCTGGCTCGAGCTGTTTGCCTGGAAGTCCAAGATCTTCTCACAAGATGAGGTCCCGATTGCCAGTGCTGCGATAGCGAAAATTGCTGCTAACTTTTTCATGATTCGGGCGCTTTTAGAAGTTAATATTTACACCTACGTTGATGGTCTTCTCTTGCGGAGGAGTCAAGTAGGTAATGTTAGGTGACATGTTACGGTCTGTAGCATTCTCGAAATCACGAGCAATTTCTGGATCCAAACCGATAAATTCTGTCAATGTAATAAGGTTGGTACCCGTCAAGTTTACACTCATTCCCTTCACGTTCTTGAGCTTGTCTTGAGGTACTCTGTAAGTCAATTTCACGTTGCGCAAACGAGCGTAAGTACCGTCGTGCAACCATAGGTTAGTGTTGATCCACTCCGTATTAGCACCATAGGTGCGGTAGTCGCGGCTCAGCTTAGGATACGTTGCCACATCACCAGGTTGCTGCCAACGGTCGAACAAATCTGTACGCATGTTCCAATCCGTCACTACACCCATTTGACGCTTCGACGAACTATCGTAGATATCACCACCAATAGTGAACACCCACAAGAAGCTAAACTCGAGGTTCTTGTAGTTGAATGTATTCGTCAATCCACCGATCGCATCAGGCATCACATTACCCACAGCAACGCGGTCTTGAAGATCCCAAGTGTAGGTCTCCTCACCATCTTTGGTTAGATAAACCGGTAACCCGTTTTGCGGATCTACGTGGCTGAATCGAACGAGGTAGTTGGTACCAATTGGCATACCTACAACCACACGCGTATCATTCGTTCCCCCACTTACCGCATCCGGAGAATATTGGCCAATAGAAGTAATCTCATTGTAGTTACGCGCCACGTTGAAATCAGTGGTCCAAGTAAAGTTGTCCGTTACAATGTTGCGCGATTTAATGGCAAACTCGATACCCGTGTTGTAAACGCTACCAACATTATCCCACCAAGAACCAAAACCAGTTGATCCCTGAAGTGTTACGTTCAGCAACATATCGTTCGTTTGCTTGTAGTACCATGCCAATTCCCCGGAGATACGGTCTTGGAACAATCCATATTCCAAACCAACATCGTAGGTCGTCGAGGTCTCCCAACGGAGGTTAGCGTTCTCACGAATCACAGGGTAACGGTACGTCTGACCACCATACCCATTGTTCGCAACGTTGTAGTACCCAAACCATTGGTAAGATGGAATGGCCGAGTTACCGTTCTTACCTACCGAGGTCTTCAACTTGAGGTAGTTCACATTAGGCAGATTAGCCATGAAATCCTCTTCTGTGATGATCCAACCAACAGAAGCTGCTGGGAAGTTTCCGTATTTATTGTTTGGTCCAAACTTTGAAGAACCATCGCGGCGAATCAACGCTTCTGCGTAGTACTTGCCTTTGTAGTTGTAGTTCAAACGCGTGAACGCAGAAGCAAAGGCATATTCCTCTAAATAGCTACGAGGGTCATTTACCCATTGGCCAGTTTCGCGGATTTGACCTTCCGCTTGGCTATCGTAGTAGCCATCCCAGCGAAGGATACGGTTGTACTGGTACTCAGAACCTATCAACCAGTTAAAGTGATGGTCGGTTCCAAGGTCCTTGATGTAGTTCGCCGTAGCGTTACCTGAAGTGTTCCATACACTATAAGGATACATGTTAGCTCGGCCTAGTAAGTTACCTTCTGAATCCTTGTACGTAGGGTCGTAACCTGGCTTCTCCCAAATGTGGTCCTCGAAGTGCATGTAATCAAAAGCACCTTGACCACGGAACGTCCAAGCATCGCTTGCCTTGTAGTCCAGAGTAATGTTATTGATGGTACGGTCTTCAATAGCCGTCCAATCTTTCAAGTCGCGTTGTGCAACAGGATTCAAGCTTACTCCACCTTTCAACCAGTAATCTCCAGCGTTCGCAACAAGGTTCCCGTTGTCGTCGTATTCATCCTCAGCGTAATAAATAGGGTAGATTGGAAGGGCACGAGACATGGCCTCACCAAAACCTCCTGACCACGCTGCGTCAATACGGTTATTTACCCCGCGTGAAATAGACGTGCTTACCCCGAGCTTTAGATTGCTTGCAAGGTTGTAATCAACATTGAAGCGACCCGAAAGGCGCTCGTATGAGTTGCCTTGTAGGTAGCTGTGGTTATCCGAATAACTCAAGCCAGCATAAAAGTTTCCTCCATTGAATCCTTTAGATGCAGAGAAGTCATACCCTTGCTTAATACCAGTGCGAATGGTCTCTTGAACCCAGTCCGTTCCTTCGAAAGCTTGTGCTTCTGCCCAGCTTACACGGTTGCCCGGAAGCTCTGGAACACCGACATTTCCGTCATTTACCCAAGCTTCTTCATACAATTGAAGGTACTCTTCTTTAGAAGTCATGTTAGGCAACGCTGTTGGACCACTAACCCCTAAACGAGAAGAGAAGTTGTAACTCAACTTTTTACTCTTGCCACGCTTCGTGGTAATCAGTACCACACCGTTTGACCCACGCGATCCGTAAATCCCCGTCGCAGCAGCATCCTTCAAGATTTCTACTGACTCAATATCATTAGGGTTAATCGTTGCAAGCGGGTTGGTGTTAAAACCTCCACGGTTACCGTTCAAGAAGTAATCCTGAGTAATTGGAATTCCATCTACTACATATAAAGGGTCTCCCCCTGCAGAGATAGATGCCACCCCGCGCACGCGGACCATAGAACCTGAACCTGCAATCCCTGAACCGGTGATTACCTGTACCCCTGCTGCTTTACCTTGAATGGCATTTTCAAACGATGGGGTTGGGATGTCCGTAAGTTCTTTTGTCTTTAATGAAACGACTGATCCAGTCAAATCTCTTTTACGAGCAACACCATATCCTACAACGACAACTTCATCAAGCTGTGTTTTTGAGGGCTTCATCGTCACATTAATGACTTTGTTCGCGCCCGGCGTTACTGTTTTTGTTTGGTTTTCGTAACCTATAAATGCATAGGTTAAGGTTTGAGGGCCTTCTTTGCCCACTAAAGAAAGGGTGTATTGACCATTAAAGTCGGTCATGGTGCCTGATCCGTTTTCTAGGGTGATGGCAACCGATGGGAGCGGCTCGTTGTACTCGTCGAAAACGGTACCACTTACAGACTGCGCGTAGGTTGCAATTCCTGAAAAACCTGCTAGGCAAATCATCAAAAATCTCGAAACAATCTTCATCTGATGGCTTGTGTAAAAGGTTATAAAGTCAAAAGTACACTTTAACCTTTTCCAACCGAAGCCTGAATGCAGGGGCTATTATCGAAATCCGCCCACATTTTAACGCAAATACTAAAAATTAAGCCGCTTCTGTGTTATGATTTCTTGATTCGGTACAAACGCGCCGGTTTGTGAAGCACCCCTTCTTGCTTTTCTTCGGTCGGCTCAACAAGCTTTTCACGCACTACCTTTTTACGGAAGTTTCGCTTGTCCAATTCCTCTTGCGTGATGGCCTCATGCAACTGCTGCAATTGATTCAATGTAAACTTCGGCGGCAGCAATTCATAACCACTTTTATTCAACTCGAAGTGACGTTGCAATTTCCACAATGCTACCTCAACAATCTCATTGTGATCAAAAGCTAATTCGGGAATATCTTGAATGTCTTGCCATAGTGCTTCACCGGCGAAAGAAGCCGGGTTTGGGGTAAAATCAGCCATCTTTACCAAGGCATAATACGCCACAGTAATCACCCGTTCATCTGGGTTTGATCGGTAGAGCTCCAGCCATTTTTTATCCTTCGGATCATTTACACGCAATGGATCACCAAAGGTGTGAAACTGTTTCATTGTAACATTGCGAAGGGTCGCAAGCTCCCAAAGAACGCGGTCAGCCGCAGCATCTAATCCTTCTCCACGATGGATCAAATCTCCTGGAAGACGTTTCCGAAGTAAACCTTGACCAATATCCTTCTCTTCGATGAGCAAAACATTAAGGTTTTCACCATCAAATCCGAAGATGACACAGTCAACACTTATGTTGGGCGCAAATTCAATTTGTTGAGGCATAGACGGTTCAAATCTCTGATTGTGTTAAAATGTTGGGCCTTTAAAGATAATGGTAATAAATTAATAAGTGTAACATTTACACTTAGTTCTTACATTTGCACCATGTCTGATCAAATTAGAAATATTGCAGTTCTTACTTCAGGGGGCGATGCACCTGGGATGAACGCCGCTATTCGTGCGGTTACGCGTACTGCATTGTACCATAAAAAACGCGTTTTTGGCGTATATCGTGGTTACGAGGGCATGATCGAAAATGACCTTATCGAATTAGATTCTACAAGTGTAAAACACATTTTAGCCTTAGGTGGGACATTCTTGAAGAGTGCACGCTCACAAGAATTTAGAACACCAGAAGGTAGAGCAAAGGCTGCCCAAAATCTTAAAGACCGTGAAATCGATGCACTTGTGGTAATCGGTGGTGACGGTTCATTCACGGGTGCTTTGAAGTTGGCCGAAGAGCACGGAATTAAAGTTATTGGTGTTCCGGGAACCATTGATAACGACTTGTACGGTACAGATTTCACTATTGGTTACGATACCGCGACCAATACGGTTATCGAAAGTGTAGATAAAATTCGTGATACAGCTTCCTCACACAACAGACTCTTCCTTGTAGAAGTAATGGGTCGTGATACAGGATATATTGCGGCTTCTACAGGTCTTGCAACCGGAGCATTAAGCATTATTCTTCCTGAAAAGAAAGCAACTTATGAAGGGTTGTTCGCGGATTTAAGAAATGCGCAAACCTCTCGCAAGACTTCGAATATCATCATGGTTGCAGAGGGAAATCACCTTGGAGATATTTTCGAGATCGCCACATCCATTCGCAAGGAGTTTCCTGAAATGGATGTTAAAGTCACCACTTTGGGTCATACTCAGCGTGGAGGTTCTCCTTCTACCAACGACCGCGTATTAGCATCAGTGCTAGGCCACTATGCCGTCAAAGGTTTGCTTGAGGGCAAGCATAAAGTTATGGCCGGTATGATCAATCAAAAAGTCGTCTTCACCACCCTCGAAGACGCCATTTCAAAGACCACTGAATTGGACGAAGAAATGCTAACCATTGCTAAAATTTTAGCCACATAACACAACAAAAATTATGAGCACAAAAATTGCCATCAACGGTTTTGGCCGTATCGGACGATTAACTTTCCGCAACCTTATCGAAAGCGACAAAGTAGAAATCGTAGCAATCAATGACCTTACTGCGGTAGATATGCTAGCGCATTTGTTGAAATACGACAGTGCACACGGTCGTTTCAACGGAACGGTTGAGCACACTGAGAACAGCTTGATCGTAAACGGTAAGGAGATTACTATTTACGCACAACGCGATCCAGAAACTCTGCCTTGGGCAGAACTAGGTATCGATGTAGTTATTGAATCTACAGGTTTCTTCCGCGATGCAGAAGGTATGGGCAAGCACATCAAGGCAGGTGCGAAGAAAGTAGCGCTAAGTGCTCCAGCTTCAGGCGACATCAAAACAATTGTTTTGGGTGTAAACGACGGCGAATTGACTGCAGACGATACTATGGTAAGCAACG
>CAJXTR010000019.1 GCA_913060465.1 uncultured Cryomorphaceae bacterium
AGTTCTTGACTAGACTTAAGTTCCCGAAGCGCACGGTGGAGATTGGTTTGATCGGGAAATATGTTGAGCTCAAGGATAGCTACAAGTCGATCTCGGAGGCCTTCATTCATGCAGGTGCTGCTAATGAAGTAGAGGTTAAAGTTCGATGGATTCATTCCGAGCATTTGACCCCTGAAAACGCTGCGAAAACTTGTCAAGGTTTAGACGGAATACTAGTTGCGCCAGGTTTTGGTGAGCGCGGATTTGAAGGAAAGGTAGCGACTGTTCAGTATGCTCGTGAAAACAAGATTCCGTATTTCGGAATTTGCTACGGTATGCAGGCGGCTGTGATTGAATATGCACGCAATGTATTGGGTTGGTCCGATGCGAACACTACAGAGGTAAATCCTAAAACGGAAAAGCCGGTAATCGCCTTAATGGATGAGCAAATGCACATCACAGATATGGGGGGGACCATGCGTTTGGGAGCACAGAAATGTGCCTTGAGCGAGGGCTCAAAAGCATTCGAAGCTTATGGTGAAGTAAATATCACAGAGCGTCACCGCCATAGGTACGAATACAACAATGACTTTAAAGAAGACTTAGTAAAAGCGGGTCTATTGGCAACAGGTATAAATCCAGAGAGTGGTTTAGTCGAGGTTATCGAGATTGAAGATCACCCATTCTTTGTAGGGGTTCAGTACCATCCAGAGTACAAGAGTACGGTACTAAATCCGCACCCACTTTTTGTATCTTTTGTACATGCGGCGGACATGCATCGTCAAAACAAATAATTCATGGAAAATCAAAACAGCGGCTTTGACCGCAATCAGCTCATCGGTTTTGTATTGATTGCTGTGATCATGGTCGGTTTCGGCTGGTGGCAAAGCAAGAACATGCCAGAGCCTGTTCCGCAAGAAACTACTGAGGAAGTTGTAGATGTTCCCGGAAGTTCCGAAACGACCGAAGAGGTGACCGCGACACTAGCTGCCGAAGTGGTAGATTCGAATGCTTTCGTTCCACAAGAAATCACGGTGGAAAACGAAGATTTGAAATTGACCTACTCTACCCTTGGAGCGCAGTTGGTACGCGCACAAATCAAAGGCTACCAAACCTATGATTCAGCTGAGGTAATGATTGTCAATAACAATCAAGTTTGGGATATAAAATTACCTGGCGAAGCTGCCTTGAGCACGAAAGAATTCAATGTTGTAAGTCAAAACGCGACCTCTTTGGTAATGAGCGATGGCGCAACGCAGGTTGAGGTGAATTTGGGAGAAACCGGCTTCTTGGCGAGCTATACGGTGAAAGGAACTTCGAGTGCTGCGGGTAAGCCTGAGCTTTTCTGGGAGCGTACTGCGTACCGTACAGAAAAAGGAATTAGCAACGAACGTATTTATTCTACTTACGCTTACAAGGTTCAAGAAGACGGTGATGTCGAAAACTTGAGCGGTAGAGGTGGTGATGATGCAGAGGATGTGGGTGCTGTGAATTGGCTCGCACAGAAACAGCATTTTTTCTCCTACATCGTACATCCAAGTGAAGGATTCTCAGCAGCGAATGTTGCAACGGTTAATGGTACAGACGAAGACGAGAGTATAGTAAAGGTCTACACCTCAAATGCGACATTGAATCAAAGTGTTAATGGCGCCTATAGCTTGCCATTCTCCGTGTATTTGGGCCCGAACCATTACCAAACATTGAAGCAGTACGATCAAGATTATGAGAAAGTCATCAACTTCGGTTGGGGTATTTTCGGTTGGATCGGTCGCGGCGTTGTGGTGCCTATTTTCAACTGGCTGGAAGGCTATGGCTTGAGCTACGGTCTAATCATCCTTATCATGGTTTTGATCATCAAAGGTGCTATGTCGCCTTTGACCTTTGCGTCCTACCGATCTATGGCGAAAATGCGTGTATTGAAGCCAGAGTTGGATAAGCTAACCGAGAAGTTTGGGGATAAGGATCCAGTGGGTAAGCAGCAGGCCACGATGGCATTGTATCGCGATGCAGGAGCAAATCCATTAGGTGGTTGTATTCCTGTTTTGGTTCAAATGCCTATCCTTTTTGCCATGTTCCGATTCTTCCCCGCATCCATCGAGTTGCGTGGTGAAAGTTTCTTGTGGGCAACGGATTTGAGTACCTATGATGCGCTAATTTCTTGGGATGCACATATTCCTATTCTAAGCTCTCTATACGGGAACCACATCTCCATCTTTACCTTGTTGATGACCGGTTCTACCATTCTTTATACAAGAATGAATCAGCAAATGTCTCCATCAACCGGTAATGCGGCTCAGATGAAGCAGATGCAGATCATCATGTATGTGATGCCATTGATGTTCATGTTCGTTTTGAACAGTTATCCAGCAGGTTTGACCTACTACTACTTCTTGAGCAACATTGTAACCTTTGGTATGCAATGGGGTATTCGTAAGAGTGTAGACGATGAGGCGATTCTTGCCAAGATTGAGGCAAAGCGTGCTCAACCTAAAAAGAAGAAGCAAAGCAAGTTCCAAGCTCGCTTGGAGGAAATGCAACGCCAGCAGAATCTAAACCGCTCGCAACGCAGAAAATAATAGGGGAGTCCCCTAATGAAAAGCCCCGCTAGCAGCGGGGCTTTTTTATTTAGCACATTTCGATCGTTTGATTTTCGAAGTTGATGATGGTAGGCCCTCCAGTACAACCGCCTACCTCTTCGAGATAAATGTCATTCTCGTCGTTGCTGATGATCCATTGACCACTTTGCGGTGGTTCGGGAATCGAGAGCCAACAGGTCAGTACGAGGCTGAGTATTAAGGTCATGGTTTGAAGATATAAAAAAAGCCCCGCAGTTTCCTGCGAGGCTTTCAGAAGCTTATTAAGTTGGCTTAGTGAACGTGAGTCACTGCACCATTTACGTAGTCGTAATCTCCTGAACCGTCCTGACGCAATTGCCATACGATAGTTGCAACGCTAAGGTCAGCATCGAAAGGAAGTGTAGGTAGTTCAATGTGGAATTGCATTGGCGTGTAACGAGTACCGTATACATCACCAGCCGCGTACGCATTGCCTAGTGGGTTCAAATCTCCGAGGTTCATTCCCCAAGGACCTAAAGTTACCATGCTTGTATCTGCAGTTGCTGCATCGTCGCTCTCCGTCCAGCCAATAACTGCTGCCGTAGCGTGACGGTACAATACCTCATCGTGTGTGTATTTTGTGCCGGCAGTAATTAATGGCGTGCCATTTACGACTGCTGCATCTTGTGCCCATGTTGTAGGAGTGGCACCTGAACCGGTACTTACCTTAGGCAAAGAGCTGACTTGGTTCAAATCAACGCCATTGCCATAATCTTTAGCAATAACACCGTTCAACAACAAGTACGATTGAATCATGTATACGTTGTCTACGTTTGTTTCCAAAGCCTTCACGCGTGGGTAAACCACAAGTTTGGTTCCGTCGTTCATAACATCTGCTTCCAATCCGAAAGCAACGTCAGCAAGTGTAGCTGCAGCTGCAGCTGCAGCTGGGCTCTGACCCACGTCAGTGTTGTTTACATAGAAGTTAGGAACCCCTGAAGTAGGGAAGTTATCGTCAAACTTAGCAGAAGCAGCGTTATCGGTAGAGAACCAATCACCTACGTGGTTTGCGATCAACACAACGCTATCACCGAGGACACCGTCAAGCATAGTCATAATCTCAGCGCCGTTAGGACAGTACTGACACCATGCACCTGTAGTTTCAATCACAAGCGGGCGGGCAGCGTTACTTACGGTCAATGAGTCACCAGGATAAGTGGCGGGCTCCTCTGCTGGGCCGTTTGGCTCACAAGAGGTCATAAATAGTGCGCCTACGAAAGCGCCAAGTGCTACTAATTTTTTCATTTCTAGGTTATTTGAGTTACGAAAATATCGAAAAAACACTAATTCTCATACATTAAATAGTAAACGGGCAGGTGGTCCGAGTAACCGTAGGTAAAAAAAGTGCCTGACCAGGAGCGCTTAGGCTTCTTACCACCCCATTTTTTGTCAATGATCAAGAGCTCTGGGACAGTTAAGATTTGTGCAGATCCACGCCCGTTTTTTATGACGGCCCAGTCCAGTATGCTCCAGCGTCCTTTGAATTTATAAGTGCCCGGCTCTCCATTACTAAATGGAGCTTCTTTCCAGCCCCGTTCTTGAAAATAGTTTTGGAGGCGGGGCGTGGGGGACGTGTTGAAGTCTCCGCAGAGAAGTGTTGGCGTGGTACAGGTGTCCAGTGCGGCGGTGATGGCTTCAAGGGCGATGGTTCGCTTAATTTCGGAGGTTTTTGGACCGCCTCGTTTCGAAGGAAGATGAATGATGGTGAGTTGAGCGGTTATTGAATCTGGAGAACGAAACCTGATGAAGAGTGCGTCGCGTGTTTGGAAGTGAGGGGTGGCGTATGTAATGGGTTGCGCTTGGAGAATACGCGTGTTCTCATGAATGAGCGCAGCACAGTCTATGCCACGGAAGTCAGGGCTGTCGAAGAGAATTGGACGCCATGGTCCGTAGGGTCGCAAAGCTGGGTTTTTGGCCAAATCGTATAGGACGCCTTGATTCTCGACTTCCATTAAGGCGATGATGTGGGGCGGTTCTGGCACGGCTTGAATGGCGAGCCGCAGTGCGCGTGCGGTTTGTCTAATTTTCAGCCAGTACCGAACGGAATTGTAGTCATAAGGACCATCGGGCAAGAATGCCTCGTCATGGTAATTTTTATCGTTGATGGTATCGAAGAGATTCTCGACATTATAGCTGAGAATGGCTTGGCCGGATGTCTGCGAGCAAAGGCTTATTAGAAGAAGTGTAAGGCAAATAGATTTAGGCATGCCTTAATAACGACACGCGTTTAGTCAAGCGTGTTGTTCATATCTTCAAAATATAACAAGGAGGAATCACCATAGCTCAGGAATCGGTAGTTGTTATCTAAAGCGTGGTTGTAGATTTTTTTCCATTGGTCGCCCACTCCGGCGCTTACCAAGAGTAGAAGCGTGGATCCGGGTTGGTGGAAATTTGTAATAATGCCTTGGACTGTTTTGAATGTATAGCCCGGTTTGATCATTAGTTGGGTGTGGGCTGCAATGGAGGTTAAGCCGTTGGCGTGGAGGTAGTCCAAGAGTGCTTGGAAGGTTTGGCGTGGGGAGAAGTGTTGGGGAAGTTCGTACGCGTCGAATTGGCCAAGTGATTCAAAACTACCGCCACCTAAGAGTTTTGCGCCCATCCAATGGCAACTTTCTAAGCTGCGCAGGCTGGTGGTTCCCACGGCGAATTTCGGCCCTTCATGTGCAAGGTAGCCTTCAAGCCATTGGCGTGAAACAATAATTTCTTCTGCGTGCATCTGGTGGTTCTTAATGTCGCCTTCGCCCAGCGGTTTAAAGGTTCCGGCCCCCACGTGTAGAGTGAGTTCAAGGATTTCATGACGTGACGCATTCAGGTCTTGGAATACACGCTCGGTGAAGTGTAAGCCTGCAGTTGGCGCGGCAACAGAACCATTGTTCTGCGCATATACGGTCTGGTAACGCTCTGTATCTTCTTCTCCAGCATCCCTGTTCATATATGGGGGAAGTGGGATTTTACCTGCGATCTCTAGAACTTGAGCAAATGTCGCGCTGCCATTCCAATGAAAAGCAATGACCCAATAGGCCCCATCACGTTCGATTTTCTCGGCATGAAGCGTAATGCCTCCATCAAGCTCAAGCGATAAAGGATGATCTTTCCAACGTTTAAGGTTGCCTACTAAACATTCAAATTTCACCTGTCCGAGGCTGTTCATGGCGTCTTCAACAGATTGTTTGTGTGGTCCTAGACAGAATATTTCTATGGGTTTAGCGCCAGCGGTTTTTACGAAGTGCAAGCGGGCGCGCACCACACGGGTATTGTTGAAGATTAATTGGCTGCTGGGTGGAAGCAGCGCAGGGAGGTCGCGAAACGAATGGTCGGAAATTACTGATTGTTTGAACTGCAAAAGCTTGCTAGCGTCCCTCTGTTCTAGTGGGTGTGTAGCAATCCTATGCTCCGGAAGTGGGTATTCAAAATCAGATTTTATCATCTCACGGCTATACTGCGGTTGCAAATTTAGCGTTCGCTACCTTTACGCCGGCATTTATTAGCACAATGAATAGAACCATAACCATTTCCACTACCAACGATATAGCCACGGATAATAGGGTCCATAAGGTTGCAATGTTGCTTTTGGAATTGGGCTTTGAGGTGCTATGGGTAGGGCGCAAATTGCCGCAGAGTTTGCCGCTAGACCGACCCTACAAAACCCATCGAATGTCCCTGGTCTTTAACAAAGGAGCGCTTTTCTATGCGGAGTTTCAGATTCGACTGTTCTTCTTTCTCCTGACCCATAGGTCGACACATTTGCTGTCCAATGATTTAGATACGGTGCTTCCGAATTATTTGGTATCACGATTGTATCATGCCACGCTTGTCTATGATACACATGAATATTTCTGCGGTGTTCCCGAACTTGAGGGGCGTTGGGCGAAAAAGGTATGGCAACGACTGGAAAGGAGTATTTTTCCTCGCCTTGCTCATGTTTGGACCGTAAACGAAAGTATTGCGGGACTGTATGAAGCAGATTACGGTATTCGCCCACGAGTTTTTCGCAACATTAGCCCGAAGCCAGCGGCATTTGAAGTGAAAAGTAGAGCGGAATTGGGCCTGCCAGAAGATCGGAAAATAGCCATCAATCAAGGTTCCGGAATGAATGTTGACCGAGGGCTTGAAGAAGCGGTCGAAGCTATCGCGGGCATGTCGGAGGAATGGATGCTTTTGCTCGTAGGTTCGGGGGACGCTATTCCTAATTTGAAGGTTGAAGTTGTGCGCCGAAATTTAGAGGATCGTGTTCGTTTCGTGGACCGATTACCCTATGCCCAGTTGCTCCAATACACTGCAGCAGCTGATGTCGGGTTGAGCTTGGACAAAGACACGAACATCAACTACCGGTTTAGTTTGCCCAACAAGCTATTCGATTACATTCAATGTCAAACTCCAGTGGTAGTATCACCGCTTGTTGAGGTGGGAAGTATCGTTCAAACATATGGTGTGGGCGAGCTCGCAGATCCAACCGATATTGAGGCATTGCGTACCGCGATTGAAAAAGTAGGAACGTCTCGTGAATCTTACTCAGGCCAGCTCATACGTGCCGCGGCAGAATTGAATTGGGAACGCGAAAGTGAACCGCTTAAGGCATTTTATTCCCAACTTTAGGCTGCTGGTGGCAGAGGCGAAGCAGCTTATAAAAATCAAAAAGCAGCACATTGCCTTCTCCTGAACTCAGGCGCTGAAAAAGTATTTCCCCAACGGCATTATACAATGTGCGCAGGATAAAGTGACCGCCAAATTTCGACCAACGCATATAGGCTTCAAACAATCGGACTTCTTCGTCGATTTTACCTTTAGAAATAAGCAACGCAAGCGAATCAACGGCTTGACGTGTCTTAATCATGAACTGTGTATTATCGTCGAGACCGAGGTGATAAGCTGGGTTATCGATGTGCAAAACGGGAATAACGTGATGGCGAAGTTCAAGACCGAAGAGCGTGTCTTCGTGGCCATAGTCCACAAGTGAAGAATCAAAAGGTATCTTTTCAAAAACCGCTCGTGGAATGAGCGCATTGAAAGCGGTGAAGCTTCCGTATGGATTGGCTTTGCGTTTTACCGCAGGAATCTCTTCTTTTTTTACTCCGACTTTAAATCGCAATAATTGTCGGTCCGTAGTTCGCTGGTAAGCCGTCCCGCCAACAACAACTAAATTTTCCTCGGCGGCCTCAAGGTAACGCTGTAAAAAATCACCTTCAACTGGAAGTGAATCTGCATCTAGAAATAGGAGTTGCGTGCCGCGTGCTACTCTCGCTAGAAAATTGCGGTTGGCGGCACGTCCGGTACTTTCTTGGTTGTGATGGTAGAACGTATTGGGGTACCGGGTCCAATCCGTTGCGCAGGTATGCGCAGTGGGAAATTGGTCCGAAATATGAATATCTATTTCTGCCTCGGAGAGATCCTTACATTGGTTTTGAAGATGGTCCAACAACGCTGTTACATCATTGCCGTAGCTTGCAATGCAAATACTTAGGTGCAGGTTGTGACCTTTCATTTTTTAGAGTTCTTGACCCTTGTTGTCGCTCACTGTCCCTTCGGATACCTTCAGGGTACGCGCACTGTATTTATGGATCATTTGATAATCATGCGTGGCCATAATTACTGCTTTGTTTTCTTCAGTTAGTCGAAGTAATAACGCCATGATTTCTTCTGAAGTACGTGGATCCAAATTCCCCGTAGGTTCATCGGCGAGAATGATTTTTGGGTCGTTGAGTAAGGCGCGGGCAATGGCAACGCGTTGTTGTTCGCCTCCTGAGATTTCAAAAGGGCTTTTGTGTTTTTTATTTTGCATACCTACCCAAGAAAGCACTTCGGTAATGCGTTTGCTTCGTTCGTCTTTGTCTTTCCAACCCGTGGCGCGAAGTACGAAGTCTAGGTTCGCTTCAACCGTACGGTCGGTAAGCAACTGGAAATCTTGGAAGACGATGCCTAGTTCGCGTCGCAAGTTTGGGATGTCCTTATCCTTCAGTCCAGCTAAACTATGAGAGCCTACACTTCCTTCGCCAACCTGTAGGGGTAGGTCGCCGTACAAGGTTTTGAGTAAAGAACTTTTTCCAGAACCCGTTTGACCGATGAGGTATACGAACTCACCCTCAGTTATGGTGAAGTTTACGTTACTCAGGACCAAGTGTTTGCCTTGGAAAATGGATGCTTTATTCAGGGAGACTAGGGCCATAATGGAGTAGAAATGTGCGTGTCGCTTTTGTTGTTTTCAAATGTAGGACAAATACCAAAACGCTATGCTTAGGCGTTCCTTAAGATGTGAATAACTCCATTGAATTGCTCCTTTTCGGCGCCCGTAAGCCGTAGAACTCAAGCTATTTTTAAGGATAAACCCAAGATTGATGAGAACCTTTTTCTTATTGCTTATTTCAGTTGTTTTTACAGTTCCTGCCATGGCGCAAGAGACGGCGTTGGAGCACGGCCATGAGGCAACGTTTAATGAAAGTGTCGCCCTGTTTGACGAAGGGCTTTACGCTGCGGCACGTGTAGGCTTCGATGAACTGCTCGAGTCAGACCTGCCGTTGCAGAGTTTCTTCAAAGAGGAGAGCAGTTACTACCGTGCGATGTGTGCGCTCTACCTCATGAATGAAAACAGTGAATACTTCTTGACCTACTTTGCTGAGACCTACCCCTTGAGCCCTCGCTGGCAAGAAGCGCATGTGAGCGCTGCTAACTACTACTTCAACAATCGTCGTTACAAAAAGGTGGTGCAATGGTTGAGCGCCATAGATGCACAGGATGTGCCAGCATCTTTTAAAAGCGAATATTATTTCAAACTCGCGTACAGTCATTTGATGAGGAATGATGTTGAGCAAGCAAGAAATCTCTTTTTCCAAGGAACATCTTACAAAGGGGAGTACCAGAATCATCACAAATACTACTATGGACACATTGCCTACGAAGCGGAACAGTATTCTACGGCTATTACCCAGTTCAAAGAATTGGTTGGTGACGAAAAGTTCGGTGGAGTAGTGCCGTATTACCTCAGTCAGATCTATTACAAAACAGGCGATATCGATGAGCTCCTACGTGTTGGAGAGTCATTGTTGGCCCAAGCAGTGGAAAGTCGTGCTGCCGAGGTGGCTAAACTTATCGGTGAAGGGTATTACCAAAAGAAAAACTGGAAGGAATCGGCTAATTACCTGGAGAAGCACCAAAGTCTTGGAGGAAAGCTGAATCAAGAGGATCACTACAAACTTGGTTTCGTGCTCTACAAGACAGGGCGCTACGAAGAGGCCATTCAGTCGTTTAACAAAATTCACGGCAGGGGTGATGACTTAGGTCAAAGCGCTTATTACCACCTGGCCGATTGTTACCTCAAGACGGATAAAAAAACGGAAGCGCAAACAGCTTTTTTCACGGCGAGTGAGAGTGGGTCGAATGAGGTTATTCGTGAGGATGCCTATTTCAACTACGCGAAACTTGCGTATGATAGTAGCACACCTTTTGAGCAGCCCTTAGACATCTTCCAGGCGTTTCTTAAGAAGTACCCTACAAGCAAATACCGCGCTGAGGCCAATGAGTATTTGGCTAGTCTTTACCTAAACTCTAAGGATTATGAGCGTGCATTGAAGGCCATTAGTGCCGCGGGACTAGAACAGCCGACGATGCAAGGAGCTTACCAGAAAGTGGCCTACTTCAGGGGTGTTCAGCACTTTAACGCCATTCAATACCCTGCGGCACAGAGCTTGTTTGAAAAGAGTTTGGAGTATCCCTTGAATAATGTTTACACGGCCTTGGCCCATTATTGGCTGGCAGAGATTCATTACCGTCACAAGGATTTTAACCTAGCCTTGAAAGAATTGGACGCTTTTGAAGCTACTCCAGGATCTGCTACATTAAGCCAATACAAGCGCAGCCTCTACAACAAGGCCTACACGTATTTCAGTAAGGAAGATTACACAAATGCGGCGACTACGTATAGATTATTCTTGTCAAGAGCACGAGAAGGTAGCCGATTATTCATCGACGCTGAGCTTCGATTGGCCGATTCATATTTCATGACCGGTCAATACAATAATGCCATCAAATACTACAATGCGTACCTCAGTCATGTAATGCCTGATTCAGATTATGCTTACTTCCAGCGCGCCTTGTGCTATGGTCTTGTAGATAACCAGGACTGGAAGGCGAAGGCATTGGAAGCATTGGTTAAAGAATTCCCTAACTCGGTTTATGCAACTGATGCCTATTTCGAGTTGGGCGAGACCTACATGAAACTGGGTGAAAACACCAAGGCAGAATCTGTATTCGCAGCTTTCATCCACGACTATCCTAAGTCGAGATTTATAAAGAATGCAAAAATTGCACTCGGCTTGATTTACCGCACGCAAAACAATGGTGATAAAGCATTGGCATCGTTCAAATCTGTAGTTGAGCAATACCCAAACACTCCTGAAAGTCAGGAAGCCTTGGGCTTAGTGAAAATCCAATACTCAGAAATGGATCGCCTATCGGATTACGTGGATTGGGTGCAGACCATCGCCGGCGCAAACATTGAACAAGGCGCTTTGGATTCGACACTTTACAATGGTGCCTATGATCGCTACAGCCTAGGTGATTGCGAAGGTGCAATTAAAGGCATGCAGGAATATTTGGTCAAATTCCCTGATGGGATTTTCCGAGTGCCTGCAAATTACTACATGGCAGATTGTGCTTTTAGCAAAGGCGATGACGCAATTGCTAAAGATGCCTACGAATTCGTAGCATCTTCTGGGGAGCTCAGTTTCAGAAAACAGGTGGTGGAGCGCTTAGCGAGTATTTACTATGCTGAGCAAAACTTTGAAAAGGCCTTCTATTACTTCCAACAGGTTGTAGGGTTGGTCGGTAACGCTGATGAGGGTCGAAGAGCTCGATTGGGATTAATGCGCTGTGCGAAAGCATTGAAAGATGTCCCTACCACTTTCCAATACGCAGAAAGCTTGCTTCAAGACGAAAGCCTCCCAGCGGAATGGCGATCTGAAGCACTACTTAATGCAGCGCGTGGTGCATTAGAAATGAAAGATAGTGCCGATGCGAAAATGTACTACACTCAAGTAGCTGAAGAGGTTCGCGGTGAAGCTCAAGCTGAGGCCAATTACTATTTAGCAACCTTCGAATACCGCCAAGGCAAATACGAAGCTTCGAACGAACGTATTTTCTGGATGATTGATAATCTGCCGACCTATGCCCAGTGGCGCTGGAAGTCCCTGCTGCTTATGGCGAAAAACTACGCCGGGGTAAATGATGATTTCCAAGCGAACTACACCTTAGACTTCATTATCGAGAACGCAGATTACGGAGATGTTGCCGCACAAGCAAAGGCTTTCAAAGCAGAGTTGGCGATGCTTCGTGAAAAAGAAGCAGCGGCAGAAGAATTGATAGTTGATACCCTAGATGTTGAATCTACCTTTCTTGAAGAGGAGCTAGAGGAGATTGAAGAATAAGTAAAGCATTCTAAAAAGATGAAAAAGTTTATCTACACAGTACTGATATTTCTCCCGCTTGCCGCATTTGGCCAAGAAGAGGGAGGTACTGGCGATGATGTAAAAAGTGTTGAGATCAGAGTAGTGGAAGAATACCAAGCGCAAGTCCGTGCGGCACACAAAATCTCAGAGCAACCTTCATTTACAGATACAACGTCTCAAAAAATACCGGTGAGCGTTCGGATTAATCCGAAGGGAATGACCATAGATTTTCAACCGGAGCCGATCCCGGCGATCCGATTAGGTCGTGTTCAGTTGCCCAAGCTTCCAACGCAAAAAGTGAGTATTGGCGGTGGCGTGTACAGCAGCTCATTTGCCGATGTGGTATTCAGTTCACCGCGCTCGCGCAAGAATGTTTGGGGTGTTAAAGTACACCATGAAGGTGCGCGATCGGGTGTGTTAAACTCTGCTTACGCCTTGCAGCCTTCTTATGAAAATTCAGTACTCACAGATTTTCAGCGTGCAACGAAAAACTACAACTTTAAAACCCAACTTGTTTTAGATGGGAATTATGCCAGTTTATACGGGATTCAAGACACCGCTGCCTGGTTTTTATCGCCAACACCTCACGTATGGAACCTACGTGCTGGAGTAAGTCAGCAATGGCTGAGAACATCAAACCCAACCTCCAAGGTACCTGCGGCTTACCGCAATGGAGGACTGTCCTATCAGTACGTGAATGCGGGCATTGGTGCACAGGAGCATCTTGCGAAAACCGCACATCGTTTGGAGGTTTATGCTGACGATGCGCAGATCGATGTCGATTTTGGCTATCAGTTTGGTCAATTCAATTCCTACGTAGATTCAGCGACTCAATACCACCACTTCTTTTTGAGCCCGCATACTCGTGGTAAAAATGGGTTACTTAACTACGAATTTGGCCTTTCCGTCGCAGGTACAGCCGCTCAAGGCGATAGTGCTCAGGGATCTTACTATGTATTTCCGAACATCAATCTTCAAGCAGAGATCCTTAAGCGTACCCTCGCGGTTTATGGGGGTTGGGATGGTAAAGCCAAGCAACACACCTTAAGTGATCTGATTTTCCAAGTCCCTGTCATCAGTGGCAACCAGTTTTTAGCACTAAGTGGTGAAAATAGAGGATATGTTGGGATGCAAGGCGCTTTGGCTGGAAAGCTACAATATCGTGTGGAAGCATCATTAGGTTTCGTAAACAACGATGTTCAGTTTGAGCGAGATAGTGTTCGATCAACCATAAGTATAGGGGATGAAGCGGTTGCTGCATTGAAAGTAGGGTATGCAGATTACGTGCGCAGTTCTGTTCGCGCGGAATTAAACCTACCTATGAACGCACTCACAGCGAGCGCCTACATGCAGTTGAATAGCTATTCTGGAGCGGATGACTTCCTCGGTGCAGAAGGTCGTGTTATAGGCGGTTTACTTCGCGTTGATCAAGGTGACCTTCATTTGGTGACCAACCTCAAATATGTGGGCGGTCGTTACCAAGGTGTTCATTCAACGGGGGTGTATGCATTGGAGGACTACATGGACCTGAGTCTAGATTTAGGGTACACGATAAATCCAAACCTTTCGGTCTCTTTGCGCGGCTATAACCTCCTCAATCAGCGCTACCAGATGTGGAGCGGTTACGAGGTCCGTAGAACACGTGGATTGTTTGTGTTGAACTACCAGTTCTAAACGGTTCAAAGCTCTCGGAAATCCCGAAAATGTTGATAAAATTGTTGGTAACTGCAAGGGGGGCTTAGGCCCCTTTTGTCGCTTTTTGGATGCCTAAAAGTTATCTTTGTTAAGATAGCATTAAGCCAACTTATTGCACTGATATTTATGAGTGAACAGGAGAAGAATTACGACGGTGGATCCATTCAGATTCTTGAAGGACTAGAGGCCGTTCGCAAACGCCCTGCGATGTACATCGGCGATGTAGGATTGAAGGGATTACACCATTTGGTATATGAGGTAGTAGATAACTCGATCGATGAGGCATTGGCCGGTCACGCGAAAGATATCTACGTCACAATAAACGAAGACGATAGTATTACGGTAAAGGATGATGGTCGTGGTATTCCTACGGACATGCACCCAAAAGATGGGCGTTCTACCCTAGAGGTAGTTATGACCGTCTTGCACGCTGGTGGTAAATTCGATAAGGATTCCTACAAGGTTTCCGGAGGTTTGCATGGTGTGGGGGTGAGTTGTGTGAACGCACTTTCAACCATGCTTCATGCCGAAGTACACCGCAACGGTAAAAAACACGAAGTTGAGTTTTCACGTGGTGTTGCAAAGTATGCTACTCGTGAGATTGGTACCACGGATTACCGCGGTACCATTGTGACCTTTAAGCCAGATCACGAAATCTTCGAAGAAACTGAATACCACTACGATATCCTCGCGAAGCGCATGCGTGAGCTTGCATTCTTGAACAAGGGCATCAGCATTACTTTACAAGACCTTCGTGAGTTAGACGAAAAAGGCGAGCCATTGAGCGAACGTTTCTTCAGTGAGGATGGTCTTGCAGGCTTCGTGAAATACATCGATAGTAACCGTGAGGTAATCATGCCTGAGGTTATGTGTATGGAGGGAGAACGCGATGGTATACCTGTTGAGGTTGCAATGCACTACAACACCTCATACAATGAAAACATTCATTCCTACGTAAACAACATCAATACACACGAAGGTGGTACTCACTTGGCGGGTTTCCGTCGTGCATTGACACGTACATTGAAGAAATACGCAGACGAAAGCGGACTCTTGGCAAAAGAGAAAGTTGAGATTGCTGGGGATGATTTCCGTGAAGGTTTGACCGCTGTTATTTCTGTGAAGGTTATGGAGCCTCAGTTCGAGGGACAGACCAAAACAAAACTTGGAAATAAAGAGGTTGCAGGTGCGGTAGATAAGCTCGTTGGTGAAATGCTGACGAACTTTTTAGAAGAGCATCCGAATGAGGCTAAGGTTATCGTACAGAAAGTATTACTTGCTGCGAAGGCGCGTGTTGCTGCCAAAAAGGCCCGTGAGATGGTTCAACGCAAAGGATCCATGTCTTCAATGGGACTTCCAGGTAAGTTGAGTGATTGTTCTGAGACAGATCCACATGTATGTGAAATCTTCCTTGTGGAGGGTGATTCTGCAGGGGGTACTGCCAAACAAGGTCGTGACCGTAATTTCCAAGCTATTCTTCCACTTCGTGGTAAAATCTTGAATGTAGAGAAGGCTATCTCACACAAGGTTTTTGAAAACGAGGAAATCAAAAATATGTACACTGCTCTAGGTGTTAGTGTGGGTACAGAAGAGGATAGTAAGGCCTTGAACTTAGATAAACTCCGTTACCACAAGATTGTGATTATGACGGATGCCGATGTGGATGGTAGCCACATTTCAACGTTGATTTTGACCTTCTTCTTCCGCTACATGCGCGAGTTAGTGGAGCTAGGTTATGTGTACATTGCTACACCGCCATTATACCTTGTCAAAAAAGGAGCGAAGCACGCCTATGCTTGGGACGATAAACAACGTGACCAGATTGCTCAAGAGTTCGGTGGTGATGGAGGTTCCGGTGTGGGAATCCAACGCTACAAGGGTCTTGGGGAGATGAACGCGGAACAACTTTGGGATACCACTATGAACCCCGAAGAGCGCATCTTGAAGCAAGTCACTATCGATGATAGCGCTGAAGCAGATCGCGTATTCTCCATGTTGATGGGAGATGATGTACCGCCGCGTCGCGATTTCATCGAGCGCAATGCTAAATACGCAAACATTGATGCTTAATACAGGCACAACGATACGAAAAGCCTCCTTTCTAGGGGGCTTTTTTGTATGCCTTACACTGTTGGTGTCGTGTACATCTCGCACCCGCTCTGCAGAGCACGTGTTTCGATTCAATGAGCCTGCGGGCATCCCAACCTTAGATCCTGCTTTTGCCAAAGACAAAAGCACCATTTGGGCTGTTCAGCAACTCTTTGAGGGGCTGGTGATGCTCGATGAAAACAATAGGATTGCACCTGCACTGGCGCAACAATGGTCTGTTTCCGAGGATGGTCGTATTTATGAATTCACCTTGCGCGAAGCCTTTTTCCATGATGGGACCAAGGTTATGGCTCAAGATGTCGTGTATAGTCTAAACAGATTGAGGGATGCTGCAGTGGCTTCACCGGGTAGTTGGGTGCTTGATGGAGTTGAAGATGTCCATGCAACGTATGCGGGAACGGTTATCATCACTTTAAGCCAGCCAAACGCTTCATTTCTTTCGTTGTTAGCCATGCCGTATTGTAGTGTTGTGCCTGAAGGAAAGGAAGAATTGGCCACCAAACCCGTGGGAAGTGGTCCCTTTAAATTTCATGCTTGGCATTATGGTGAAAAGCTGATTTTTCATAAACATTCAAAGTATTGGCGGGTAGATGAAGATGGAGTAAGTCTGCCATATTTGGCGGGCATTAGCATCTCGTTTTTGCCAGACCAGCAAAGTGCATTTCTGGAATATTTGAATGGTAATTTTGACTTCCTGCCCAATCTGGATCCTAGTTTCAAGGATGATCTTTTGACCAAAGAAGGTGCGCTACAAGAGCGATACGCGGGGGAGCACCGCTTAGAGCGGACACCATTTTTGAATACCGAGTATTTGATCTTTAATGCTGAAAAAGAGTTGCCGAGGGAGCTTCGATGGGCGATCAATGCAGGGATTGATAGAGAAGAGATGATTCGTGAACTACGTAATGGGGTGGGCATTCCAGCTACGGGAGGTATTATTCCTTACGGCCTTCCTGAATACCAGAAAGAAATAGGTGCAGCATATGATCCGGATTCTGTGCGTACACTGCTCGCAACCATGGATTTGCCGGAACTCGTGCTGGTTACCGTAGCGAACTACCGTGATTTGTGCGAATATGTACAAGGCGAAATGGCCGCATTAGGATGGAATATTTCCGTTAACGTGGTACCCTCAGCTACATTGAGAAGCGAGAAGAGTGCGGGGACGTTGGATTTCTTTAGGGCGAGTTGGATTGCGGACTATCCGGATGCAGAAAATTATTTGATGTTGTTCTATGGACCTTTGAAAGCTCCTAATGGGCCCAATTATAGTCGCTATCAGAGCGATGAATACGATCTTTTGTACGAGGCCTTGGCCGCAGAGACTAATCCTGAATTACGCTCGGAGTTAATACGTAAGGCAGATGCCTGGTTGATGCAAGAGCATACGTGTGTGCCATTATTCTATGATGAAGTCTTACGTGTTTATCCCAATTACGTAGAGGGTGTTCGCTCGAACGCCTTGAATGCACTTAATCTTCTTAAGGCTCGTTTGAAGCACTAAAGGTTGTGACCAAAGGACGGTGGTCACTGAATTCAATACCGTCAATGTATTGGCCATTATATGGAAGTCGTTCGTCTACAAGCGTCCAGTCAATTCGTAGCGGCAATCCCTTCTCGCGCAACGGCATGTAAGACCCCCACGCACCATGACCCTTCGTGAGGTAGGGGTCGTCGAGTTTCCATAATAACCGGGCATATAGATTTCCCCCCGGAACACTATTGAAGTCTCCGGCAAGGATAACAGGATGCGGGCTTGAACTTACCCATTCTAAGATGTGCTTTCCTTGTATAGCGCGGGATTTATCCGAGCCGGCGATTTTCTTTGCAACGAACTTGCTCTTCTCTACCCATTCCTCACGCGTCGGTTCCACTTCCATATCCAAGTTTTTCACTCCTGTGGAAGTCAGGTGAACGTTGATGATGCGGACGGTGTCAAAAGGGAAAACGATATCTGCGTAGCCCGCACTTTCCCTAGCGTAACGGCTGCCTTCAAGGTTTTCAAAGGCCAAGGCACCACTATTGATGATGGGGTATTTCGAATAAATGGCGGTACCAATTGATCTGTTTTTGGGCGCATAAACTCTATTAGGGAAGTTGCGATACAGGTCGCCAACAGCACTGCGGCGCATTTCTTGAACGCAGAGTACATCAATGCCTTCGCGTTGGGTCCATTGCCCTATTTCATTGGCGGCACCATTGAATTGATAAAAGGCACGAACGTTGTAACTAGCAACTCTGATTAAGTCCTCGTTTGAAGAAGGGCCTTTGCCTAACGGAGCTTGCGCCAAGACGGGGAATAGGAGTAAGGCAATGCAAATGATGTTTTTGAAGGCGCGTTTAGGTTGTAGGCGGAGCCAAATGAACACCATGATCGTATGTGGGAAAAATAGCAAAGGGAAGAGTATGCTAAATACACCCACTCCGGGTAGCCAATTACCAGGGACTAGCGATCCCAGTCCTAGCGCTAGAGTGGCATAGAACAGGATAATGTTAATGGCGTTTAGGAGCCAGATCCGCTTTTTCACGAGTCCTTTGAAATTTTAAAGAGATAGGCCTTTTCTTCTTTACTCAAGCTATCATACCCTTTCTCTTTAATCTTATCGAGTATGGCATCCATTTTTGCGGTATCCGTATCCGAATCTGAGGCTGTAGGCTTGGATTTTTTTACCTCTTCATATTTCGTGTAGTTACGCTCACCAAACTTGAAGCCTTTGCGCTTTCTGCTTCGGCTGTAGAGGGTATTACGAACGGCATCGATGACCTGAAACAGGTAAACATTCCACTCATGGCCATTGCGCATTGAGCGGATGAAAAAGAATGCGACGATGGCGCCGCCCAGGTGTGCAATATGTCCACCGGCATTACTCCCGGTCAAGCTTAAGATGTCGAGCAAAACAATCCCTGCCGCAAGCATCCAGTATTTAACTTCGAAAATACCCCATAATCGGACCGGCATGTTGGGCAGATAAAGGGCGCCCGCTACCAGTACCGCGATGGTTCCTGCGCTTGCGCCTACCATAGAACCTTGACCAAGAATAGGGCTGAGGTTGTATAGGATTATATACAATAAGCCGCCTCCAAGTCCTCCATAGATGTACAATGCTAGCATGCGTCGTTCCCCAAGATATTCCATGAGCATTTTGCCAGAGAAGTACAAGATCAGCATGTTGAAGAGGATGTGACGAAAGCTGAAATGAGTAAACATGTAAGTCAGCAGTGTCCAGGGTCGAACGATTAATTTGAAGGGGTCAGACGGTAAGGCGAGCAGATCATCAGCTAACCTAGGGAGCAATCCCATTTGGCCAGTGAAAAGTGTGATAAATGCGTTCGAAATGCTGTAAAGCACGAAGACCCCAATGTTGAGGTACAACAAACGAACCAGGTAATCACCTTGAAACGCGTCTTGCTTGACTTTATTGAAAAAATCGCTCATGCTTGCTTAATGAATTCTAAAGATACATCTCTCGCTTCCATTTGCGAATCAGCAGATATCCGAAAAGCATACCGCCCAAGTGTGCAAAGTGTGCCACACCACTGTTGCTGATTGCAAAACCGTTGTAGAGCTCTAGTAGACCGTAACCGATGACGAAGTATTTCGCCTTGATTGGGAAGAAGAAGTTGAGGTAGATAACCTGATTTGGGAAGGTCATTCCAAAAGCTAAGAGCACCCCGAAAACAGCTCCAGAAGCACCAACCATTGGGACGTTTAGTAGGCGGTTCAGTGCGCCCCAATCTGGGTTTGTGTAGTTGTAGTTTCGACGAATTAAATCCGCTCCGTCGCGTGTTATTTGCTCGATTGCACTAGCGTCTAGGGCGCTTGAGAGTTGAATGTATTCCAAAAAATTCACGCCTATCTGCAGGGCGCTTGCGCCAAGGCCGGTTAGTAGATAGTAAATCAGGAATCGTTTTGGTCCCCAGTAGTTCTCCATGGCACTACCCAAAAACCATAGCATGATCATGTTGGAGAAGATGTGTCCCAAGTTGCCGTGCATGAACATGTGCGAGACTAATTGGACCGGGAGGAAAGAATCTGAAAGGGGGAAGTATAGACCGAGCCAGCGTGTGATGTCTATTCCAAAGGTTGTTTCAATGCTGTACATCCCGAAGAACATCAGGCCGTTGATGATCAGGAGGTTCTTAACAACCGTGGGCATTAGATTAAAACTGCGTTGTACTATCATAATGTTTTTTCAATATCCTCCGGGTTGAGTTCAGTAATGATCTTCTTCCCTTTGGGGGTGTGTTGTGGGTTGGAGCTACTTAGTAATTGCTCCCTTAAAACGTATAGTTCCTCTGCAGTTTTAGGCATTTGGGTTCTAGCACCGTATGACGCTATAGAAAGCGCTATGCTGCGAAGTAACTTTTGTTCCCCACCTTCTTCCAATTCTTGGTAGTGCTCAAAAAGCATTTCCAATGCCGGCACAGCATCATCCATTGCTATGAACATGGGAATACCCTGTATTTCGTAGGTTCCTGGATTCTTCGTCGGTCTTAAATCATAACCTGAAATGGCGAAATCTTGTTCGCGTTCTTGGTACAAAGCACTTTCACTAAGCGTCAAACTTATGGTTTTCGGAAAAAGGACCTGCTGCGAGGGAATAGTGGTGTCCTGCAGTTTCGACCAAATTTGATCGTAAAGGATTCTAAAACGTGCACGTTGAATATCTATGACCAGCGCTTTTTGTCCCAACGTGGTGATTGCATAGCGCCCCCATTTGATAATTTTTCCGCTCACAGGTTCGGCAGGCATGGCTTCTTCAAGGCTCCATTGAACCTCCGAGTGGTCCGGTGCATCGAAGGCTTGAGCTGTGTTTAAATACTTTTCGTTTTGAATTCGTTGGTATTTTTCATCATCGCTGCGGAACACTGGTTTGCTCGCTTGGGTAGATTCGAATGGATTGAAGTGCGGGTTCACCTGTATTTTCGGTTGCTGCGGTAGGGTGCCCTTGGGCATAGGGGGTACATTGAAGCTAACTTCCGAATCGAAATCTATGGCTGGTGCGACATTGAATTGGCCAATTGCATGGCGTGCTGCACTTCTCAATACTGCATAAATGGTACGCTCATCCTCGAACTTTACTTCCGTTTTGGTGGGATGAATGTTAACGTCAAGCCCTTGCGGGTCTACGCTAAGGTGTAGGAAGTAACCGGGGTGATGCTCGGCGGTGAGTACCTCTTCAAAGGCCTCACGTATTGCATTATGGAGGTAAGGCGACTTGATGAATCGGTCATTCACAAAGAAGAACTGTTCCCCGCGTTTCTTTTTTGCGAACTCTGGTTTTAAAATAAAGCCCTTTACGCGGACAACATCTGTTTCCTCTTCGATAGGAACCAGTCGTTCATCATACTTGCGCCCGAAGATGGCGTTGATTCGTCTGCGGAGTGGCTCAGGCTTTAAATGGAACAATGTGTTGCCATCGCTCTTCATGATCCACTCAATGTTCGTGTGGACTAAAGCAACGCGATGGAATTCGTCGACGCAATGACGCAATTCTACGCGGTCGTTTTTCAAGAATTTACGGCGAGCTGGAACATTGAAGAATAGGTTTTTCACCTCAACAAAAGTCCCCGTTTCCATAGGGTAGGGCGCTCTATTGATAATGCTGCCGCCTTCGAGTTTCAGTTCAATGCCTAAGGTGCTATCGTCGCTTTTTGTTCTTAGCGTTATATGCGATACAGCCGCAATGGAGGCCATGGCTTCGCCCCGGAATCCACGTGTGTGGAGGTTGAAGAGGTCTTCTGCGCTTTGGATTTTACTCGTTGCATGACGCAGGAAGCAACGCTCTGCATTGTCCTTGTCCATGCCGCTTCCGTCATCTGAAACTGCGATGCGCGTGCGACCGGCGCCGTCGAGATGCAAGGTGATTTTTGTGGCTCCTGCATCAATGCTGTTCTCCAACAATTCCTTCACCACAGAGGCGGGACGTTGAACAACTTCACCCGCAGCGATCTGGTTGGCCACGTGGTCCGGTAAAACAGCAATTAATGCACTCATCCTAAATAGTAAACGGCCAAGACCGTCAGCACTGCTAATGCGAGAAAACTAATGAGAATACGTTTTGCGAAACCTTCGCTGGCACCAGCGCTGCGTTTTCTTCGCAGGTCCCAATTTTCTCTAAGTCTGTCTCGGTATTTGTTTTTATCCTGGAATGGAATTTCGTCGACAGTTTCGTTGCGCTCCAAGATTCTGAGGCGCTCTTTGCGCTCATCGTGAAATCTGGAGTGGTGTTGAAAACCGCGTGGCTGACGTCGTTCGAAGAATCCCATATCTTTCTAACTTCTCATCTCAAAGGTAAGAACCCCTAGGCACTTTATCGACCTATGTCCACACGC
>CAJXTR010000020.1 GCA_913060465.1 uncultured Cryomorphaceae bacterium
ATATCGAACTCGAATTGTATGATCTTATGGACCGCAAGGTTGCAGAGGGCAAACTTACAGGAAAGCGCTATCAAACCCTTTGGAGCCCCGGTGATCACGTGCCCCCAGGAATGTACATTCTTCACATTTGGAGGGGACAAGAATACCAACGACTACGTGTGATCAAAACCATTTAAACATGAATAGACTCTGCGATCTTTTAAGCATACAATATCCACTTATTCAAGGCGGAATGATTTGGTGTTCGGGATGGGAGTTGGCATCAGCTGTTAGCAATGCAGGTGGATTAGGGACAATAGGTTCTGGCTCTATGTATCCTGAGGTCTTAGAAGAACATGTGATTAAATGTAAAAAGGCGACGGATAAACCATTTGCAGTAAATCTTCCATTGCTTTATCCTCAAATTGATCAACATCTAGAGACTATTGTGAAACACAGGGTACCAGTGGTGATTACAAGCGCCGGTTCGCCGAAAAAATACACGAGTTTCTTTAAATCTCATGGCATTAAAGTGCTGCATGTGGTCAGCAGTAGTGCCTTTGCCTTGAAAAGCCAAGAAGCAGGCGTGGATGCGGTTATTGCAGAAGGTTTTGAAGCGGGAGGTCACAACGGTCGTGAAGAAACAACAACATTATGCCTCATTCCTCAAGTGGCGGCGGCTGTAGATATACCAGTAGTTGCTGCCGGTGGGATTGGCTCTGGCGCAGCGGCCTATGCTAGCTTGGCCTTAGGAGCCGAAGGATTTCAATGCGGAAGTGTATTTATTCCTACGCCGGAGAGCAGCGCACATCAAAATTTTAAAGATGCCATTATAGCTGCTAAGGAAGGCAGCACTAAACTGACGTTGCATGAAATTGCGCCCGTCCGATTGTTAAACAATCCATTCTATCAAGAAGTCGTTGCCGCATACAATGAAGGAGCAAACGTAGAGGAGTTGAAATCGCTTCTAGGACGAGGTCGCGCAAAACGCGGCATGTTTGAAGGTGATCTTCAGCAGGGTGAGCTCGAAGTGGGTCAGATTAGTGCCCAATTGGACAAAATCACATCTGCAAGCGAAGTAGTAGCGCGTATAATGCGGGAATACAATGAATTGGCCACGAGCACATTTCAATGCTTCTAATCGCCGAAGAATCCTTTTAAAACGGTCCGCAACCCCCAAACCGCAAGGAATACACCTGTTGCCATAATTAACAGCGCGATTGCCGTCCAATACCAGGCACCGGTAGTTCCTTTTCCAATAAACAATGCTGGTCCAATGAAAATAAAAGGGAAGGACCAAGCCATTTTGTAAAGCCCGGCCACTATCAATTCTTGGTTACTCTTACCTGCCATGATTAAATGCATTTACGGCTGCACGAACGCTTCCTTTTTCTAGTAAAAGCGCCTTTGCATCCTCATAGTTTAAGGAGGTTTCTCCCATGATCATCTTAGTGCCACGGTCCACGAGCTTCGCATTACTGAGCTGCATATCGACCATTCTATTGCCTTTTACATGGCCAAGTTGAATCATAGCACTGGTAGAAATCATATTAAGCACCATTTTTTGTGCGGTGCCCGATTTCATTCGCGTAGAACCTGTAACAAACTCGGGCCCAACTACAATTTCAATCGGATGCGCAACAACTTGAGCCAAGGGCGAATGTTCGTTACAAGTAATACATGCCGTTAATAAACCATGGTCTTGGGCCGCTTTCACCCCACCTATTACATATGGGGTAGTACCGCTGGCAGCAATACCCACCACAGTATCTTTAGGCGTTGGCGAAAAGGCCAATAAATCATTCCAAGCCCCATTGGGATCATCCTCGGCATGCTCAACAGCCTTGCGAATGGCTGAATCGCCACCTGCAATGAGCCCTATCACAAGATCGTGTGAAACCCCATAGGTTGGGGGACACTCACTAGCATCCAATATGCCTAATCGTCCTGAAGTTCCTGCTCCTATATAAAACAACCTTCCACCTTGCTTCATGCGCTGTACCAAGGCCTCAACAAAGTTTGAGATGCTTGTCATTTTCGCTGCTATAGCGTCGCTAACCTTTTTATCCTCAGCATTTATACCCTCGAGTAATTCCAAGACACTCATCGACTCTAGGTTGTCGTAGTTGCTGGCCGATTCTGTAGTTCTCATGGTTTGCGTTTCAGTTTGGCCATGTAAAAGCCGTCGTTGAATTCTGCAGGGTCAACACACTGATCTTCAATAAATTCAAATTCATTATTATTCGATAAAAAGGCGTTGACTTGTTCCTGGTTTTCTTGTGGTAAAATGCTACAGGTCGCATAAACCATCGTGCCACCTGGCTTCACCATTCTTGAATAGGAATGTATAATTTCATACTGAACCTCACGCAATCGCTCCAAGTGTTCTGGCTGCAATTTCCACTTTGTATCGGGTTCACGCTTGATGACTCCAGTTCCAGAACACGGTACATCCAGCAGCAGATAATCCGCAGCATTTTCTAACGAATCCAATACGCCAGGTTCTTCCCATGCTCGCGTTTTCACGATGGATAATCCACTTCGTTGTGTTCGTTTGAGTAATTCACCCAACTTTCGGCCTTCGACATCCATTGCGATCAAGGTACCGGTGTTTTCCATCAATGCCCCTAAATGCAACGTTTTGCCACCTGCACCCGCACAAGCGTCAATAACGGTACTGCCAGGCCTTGGATTTAAATAGGGGGCAATGGTTTGACTTCCCGCATCTTGAACCTCAAACCAACCTTCTTGAAAGGCTGGAATGTTATTTAATCGAGGTCTTCCTTCAATACATAAAACCTCAGTAAATCGAGGGTGCTTAGTTACCACAATGCCTGCTTCAGTCAGCGCATCAATAACTTGATTTTCAGAGGATTTTAGATTATTCACTCGGATGTTGACCGTATTAGGCGTATTCATCGCCTTTGCTATGGTTGCCCAACGATCCTCGCCAAGTTGCTCGGTGGCTAAATCTGAGAACCACGAGGAATAACTTTGTAGGGTAGCGGTACCCTGAAGTTCTTCCATGCGTTCTTGAACGTTGATGCTACGAATAGCGTCAAACTTAGGCCAATCGGGCAATTCAAATCCCTTCCACATCCAATAGATGCCGAAGAGCTTTTGAAGGTCTTTTCGTTTGGTGCTGGGTTCTTGGCCTAAAATTGACCACAACAATCCCCACCATCGAACCATCTCATAGGTATGCTCAGCAACAAAACTTCGATCGCGAGATCCCCATTTCTTATTCTGACGCAGTAGTCTTTCAACCACCTTATCAGCGTAAATCCCTTTACCGAAGGTTATTTCCAGTCCTTCAAGGACACCAGCAACGGTATTTGGGAAAAGGCGAGGTGATTGCGTGTCTACCATCAAATAGCAGGGTATTTCGACGGATTACGTTCGTGCATGACCGAATAAATACGCTCAACCATATCATCAACACTTGGTTTGGAGAAATAATCGCCATCAGATGCAAATGCGGGTCTGTGATCCTTTGATGTAATAGTCACCGGTGCGGCATCCAAGTATTGATAACCTTTTTGATCTTCCAGTATTTGTTGGAGCAAGAATGCGCTTGCCCCACCGCGAACATCTTCATCAAGTACCACCAAGGCGTTTGTTTTCTTCACGCTCTCTACAACGGCATGGTCTAAATCAAATGGAATCAAGGATTGGGCATCGATAAGTTCAACATCAACTCCAAACTGGGCCAATTCATCACATGCTGCTTGCGCAAGAACGCAGTTTGATCCGTAAGTGAGTAGGGTGATATCCTTTCCTTCTTTAAGCACTTCAACTGCACCAATTGGTGTAGTGTAATTCCCGATGTTCTTAGGTAGTTGCTCCTTTCGACGGTATCCATTAAGACATTCTACAACCAATGCAGGGGTCTGGAGCTCCATTAGTTTGTTATAGAAACCAGCAGCTTGTACCATGTTCCTTGGCACGAGCACATACATTCCCTTAATACTATTGATAATGGTTCCCATAGGAGAGCCCGAATGCCAAATACCTTCTAGACGGTGACCACGTGTACGAACAATAGTCGGTGCCATTTGTCCACCTACGGTACGGTAGTGTACTGTGGCTAAATCATCCGACATGATCTGTAAGGCGTACAGTAGGTAATCCAAGTACTGGATTTCAGCAATTGGACGTAAACCGCGCATGGCCAAACCAATACCCTGGCCCATAATAGTAGCTTCTCGAATACCGGCATCAGAAACGCGCGTTTCGCCATATTTCGCCTGCATACCTTCAAGACCCTGGTTAACATCTCCAATCTTACCTGAATCTTCACCAAAGACCATGGCTTGAGGATATTTACTGAAAAGTGCATCGAAATTATCTCGAATGACAATACGTGCATCTACAGATTCTGACCCCTCAAAATCAGGCGCTATATATTCAAGCAGCTTTTCTTCATCATTAGGGTTATATAGGTGAGAACTATAACGGCGTTCTTGCTCTGCTGTTGCTGATTCTAACCATTGCTTCATCGCGCTTTGGTCAATCTTTGGATCATTAGCAGTCAATCTTATAGCTTTTCGTACGGCCTTAATAGACATTGCTACATCCAAATCCTGTTGGCCTTCCAGCTCTTGAATTAACGGAGTAACAAAAATTCCTTTTTCGCCAACTTGTTGAATAGCTCGCAGCATGCTAACAGCCTCATTGCGAAGGGTAGAGGGTAGGCTTTGGAAGATGGTCCAAGCTTCCTTTTTCCCTTCACGAGCAGCCTTTTTTGCTTGCTGTTCAACTTCTTTTAATTCTTCTGCAGTGGCTATACCGCGCTCCACAATCCAATTGCCGAATTGAAGAATACAATCATGGTCTTTCTCCCATTGCAAGCGTTCAGGGCTTTTGTAGCGCTCGTGCGACCCTGAAGTACTGTGTCCTTGTGGTTGCGTCATGCCCTTCACGTGAATCATCACAGGCACATGTTCCTCACGTGCTACTTTAGAGGCACGCAAGAATGTTTTTATCAATTCCGGGTAATCCCAAGCTTGAACCACAAATATGTCATAGCCTTTGCCGTTTTCATCGCGTTGAAAACCTTTAAGAATCTCTGAAATGTTCTCTTTTGTAGTCTGGTATTCTGCACCAACTGAAATTCCATATTCATCATCCCATACAGAAATGACCATTGGAACTTGTAATACACCAGCCGCATTAATAGTTTCAAAAAACAAACCTTCAGAAGTTGAAGCATTACCGATGGTTCCCCACGCAACTTCGTTTCCGTTGTTAGAGAATTTTTCAGAACCCTCAAACTGCACTTCTTTATAAACCTTAGATGCTTGTGCCAAACCCAATAATCGCGGCATTTGACCAGCTGTAGGGCTAATATCTGATGAGCTATTGTATTGTTTGGTAAGATTCACCCACTGACCATTCTCATCCAACGAACGGGTTGCAAAATGCCCATTCATCTGGCGACCACCGGCCATCGGTTCAACATTCACATCAGTAACGGCGTACAAGGAGGTGAAAAATGAGGTGGCGTCCATTTCACCCAAGGCCATCATGAAGGTTTGATCACGGTAGTAGCCTGAACGAAAATCACCTAATTCGAATGCCTTAGCCCAAGCAATTTGAGCCAATTCTTTCCCGGCTCCAAAAATTCCAAATTTTGCTTTTCCAGTAAGGACTTCACGTCTTCCCATTAGGGAACATTCCCTTGACATCGTTGCAATTCGGTAGTCTTCAAGGACTTCCGTCTTGTACTCTTGGTAGCTGATTTCTTTGGTATGTTTTTCTGTCATGTGATAGGGTTGATTTTACTCCCTACAAATATACGACAGAATAAGGCCTACATGATTCGCTTAAAAACGAAGAGCACGAACAGCGTAATGACGATTAACAACATCACTTGAATTCCGCCACTCTTGTAATGCACTTTGTGCAAATTCAAGTCTTTCCTGTAACTGTAAATGAGGTAGGATATGAATGCCACGGCGAATATTCCCGCAAAAATCCAATGACCGGTAGTAATGTTTTCCATGTTGTAAATTTACGTCTCAATGAACGAAAAGACTTGCTTCCATGAAGAAACAATTGGACCATGTAGAAAAATTTCACGATACGTTTGGCATTGCCAACCAATATGCGCCAACAACCGATATTTCCGAGAATACTATTGATTTAAGATTTCGATTGATGGCAGAGGAGAATGAGGAATACCTCGAGGCAGCGAAGGCAGGAAATATGGTAGAAGTAGCCGATGCGCTTGGAGATATGATGTACATCTTGTGCGGCACCATTTTAAGTCATGGTATGCAGCATGTGATTGAAGAAGTTTTTGAAGAAATCCAATCTTCTAACATGAGTAAACTTGGCGAAGATGGAAAACCCATCTACAGAGAAGATGGTAAGGTGATGAAAGGGCCTGGGTACTTTAAACCCAACATAGCTGCAGTACTAGAACGTCTAAAGGGTTAGGGGAGAACCGTTGCTTTAGTCGGGCGCTGTCCAAACCTCGACACACAGCCATTCAAAGAAGTCGCCTCGGCCTGATCGATAGGAGAATAGGTGGCCTGAACATCACGGGCCATTTGTACTCGTTTTACTTCGCCGTTATTAAACTTTAGTCTAAGCCACGAACAGGTACTATTATTGACCCCTTGTGCGTTTTCGTTAGAGACGTTAAACAACAAACTTTGAGTGTTCCCATCCAGGCGGACCATTTTCATTTTATTATCTGAAAAGTAACCGCTTAGATACTTACCGACCACTTGATCGAAATACACACTATCCTTGGTCTGATTCATGATCTTTACGCTACCTATCATGAATATGCTGTCTAATTGCTTGTCGCGCAGTTTCAACGCTGCTGAATCAGCTTCAAACTGACTTTGAGCACTCCAAAGAATAGGGGTCGGAAATAGCGATAGGAATTGAGTTGACTCGTCGTAGACAAAATCCTCACTGCTTCCCTGGAAATCATCACTAAAGAATTGGGTGTCGCCATTTAATAGCACTCGCTTAGTGTCGTTTTCAGATCGAATAAAGAGCGAATCACCCATTGCATATAGCGTATCGGAATTCATTGACTGACGGTAATAAACTGGCGTAAATGCATCAACGTAGACGGGTTTTGACGCATAATCTATATACGCACTGTGCAGTACAAACCCTTCGCCAGTATCCGCTACCATAGCTCTTCCTGATAGCACACCAGCTTCCTTTCTTAGATTGTACTCGAGAGTAGTTGCCTTAATGAATCTACCTGGAGCCCGCATGGTTGCACCGTCTCTCAAATGAAGGAGACGCTCATCGGCTTCGTAGTTTCCGGATCGACAATTCAGAATAGTACTGTCTTTGATCATCTCGGTCGGACCTGCGAATTCGTAGTTATTCTTATTAGGACTATAGAGCAAAGTGTCCGTTGTCATTTTGAAAGTACTATCTACTGCAATTACATTTCCACGTAGCTTAACCAGGTCTACCTCTGTATTAAAACTGCCTACATCTGCCGTTAACGCTAAGGTTTTTCGCTCCAATGTTGACCGAGTTACAAAATATGCAGTGGATGTATTCCTATTGAATCTGAGGCTAGTAGTCTCTAATCTAGAAGTAGGAGTGGTTAGTACGACCTGTTTGGAAATGATAAATTCACGGTCATTTCCATTATAGTCTAGTCGCTTACCTTGAACTTTAATCGTGTCCGATTGGACAATCCTAACATTCCCGAATGCTTGAAACGTGTTCGCTGGCTGAACCAAAATTGCCGAATCGCAATACATTTTTGCCACATCCTGCTGTAGTCCGACATTACCTCGCAGATAGTAGGTGCGTGAGTTGTCAGCGCCCTTTACGATGTCTGTGATATCACTACTGAGGATAGAAATCCTCGTTTGACTCCAACCTACGCTTAGGGTGGAGAAAAAAAGGGCCACACAAAGTTGTATGGCCTTTCTCATTACTTTCTCATAATGGTTTGAGCACGGTCAGGGCCCACACTCACCAGAGTGATAGGAACACCTACCTCCGCCTCAATAAAGGCGATGTAGTCCTTAAACGTCTGTGGGAATTCATCTTCAGCGACCATTTTAGTCAAATCTTCTTCCCAACCCGCCATTTCGGTATATATAGGCTCAATCAAATCTTCTTGAAGTTTGTACGGCAAATGATCAATAACCTCACCCTTGTACTTGTATGCAGTACAAATCTGAAGTTTGCCAATACCCGACAAAACATCCGCTTTCATCATCATTAACTCTGTAACGCCATTAACGTTGATTGCGTATTTTAAAGCAGGTAAATCTAACCAACCGCAACGACGTGGTCGACCCGTAGTAGCACCAAACTCGTGGCCGTTGGCCTGTATGGTCTCACCAGTAGTATCGAACAATTCTGTAGGGAAGGGGCCTGATCCTACGCGAGTACAATACGCCTTGAAAATACCATAGACGTTTTTAATCTTATTCGGTGCTATACCCATACCAGTACACGCACCCGCACAAGTCGTATTTGATGAGGTAACAAATGGGTAGGTGCCAAAGTCGATGTCGAGTAGGGTGCCTTGTGCACCCTCTGCCAAAATGGTTTTTCCTTCAGCCATTTTAGTGTGGAAGTAAGGTTCGCTGTCGATAATATCAAGCGATCTTAAGTATTCAACGGCTGCAAACCAAGTCGGCTCAAGTTCTTCCAGGTTGTATTCAAATTCGCTGTAACCACTAAGAAGCTGCTTGTGCTTAGCAACGAGCTGGTCGTAAAGCTCTTGGAAATTGTCCAATTGGATATCACCAACACGAAGTCCATTTCTTCCTGTTTTATCCATGTAAGTAGGACCGATTCCCTTAAGCGTAGAACCAATTTTCTTTTTGCCCTTGGCATTTTCGCTTGCGGCATCAAGCAAACGGTGAGTCGGTAAAATCAAATGAGCCTTACGTGAAATTTTAAGACGCGTCAATACATCCGGCTCTTGCGCTATCAATTTATCCAACTCCACTTTGAAAATCACAGGATCGATAACAACACCATTACCCACAACATTCATCACACCCTGATGAAAAACACCGGATGGAATGGTATGTAGGACATGCTTTTTACCTTCAAATTCAAGAGTGTGTCCTGCGTTAGGGCCTCCCTGGAATCTTGCGATAATATCGTACTGACGTGTCAATACATCCACAATTTTACCTTTTCCTTCGTCACCCCATTGGAGTCCCAAAAGCACATCTACTGCCATATTTAGTTGTTGTTGGACGGTTTTCTTTTCGCATAGAAGTAAAGGCTATGGCTTTCGACATCTACACCGAAAAGATCTTCGATTGTTTGTTTAATGTTTTGAATTCTTGGATCACAAAACTCAAATACTTCACCTGTATCAGTGAGAATGACGTGATCGTGCTGTTTGTTGAAATACGATTTCTCGTAAAAACTCTGGTTTTGACCAAACTGGTGTTTACGGACCAAACCACATGTGATTAATAATTCAATGGTATTGTAAAGCGTTGCACGAGAAACTCGATAATTCTTGTTTTTCATGTTTAGATACAGGGTCTCTACATCAAAGTGATCTTCGTTTTCGTAGACCTCCTTTAAAATAGCAAAGCGTTCTGGCGTCTTTCTTTGGTTGTTCTCTTCCAAATATCGACCGAACACTTCTTTAACCTTCTCGTATGCTTCAGTTGTACCCATGAGAATTAAAGCGCTAAAATACGTTGTATCAACTGAATTTACCTACTCTTGAGACCGTACTAATGCCTTCGAGTTGTTTAATATTTTGGATTGTGTCCGTTAAAGCCACTTTATCCGCGACTTCGATGGTAAGTTGCCCTGTGAATAACCCGTCATCAACAGAGAAAGATATTGCTTTGATATTGAGGCTTAGTTCACTTGAAATGACCTTAGTAACGTCATTAACAAGGCCAATTCTATCCATTCCTTCAATGAATAGGTTGATGGTCGCCATGCTGCCTTTCTTATCTACCCATTTAGCTTTAAGGGTTCTATTGGCAAAGCGACTTTGAAGCAAAACGGCATTGGGGCAATCGTCGCGATGTACTTTCAATCCTTCAGCAGTAGTTACAAAACCAAAAACTCGATCACCAGGAACGGGGTTACAGCATTTAGCCAGTGTGTATTCCATTTCATGCTCATCCGTTCCAAAGACTAGCATTAGGTCTTTGTTGTCCTTGGTGTTTTTATCTAATGACTTTTGCTTGGCATAGTTGCTTTTAACGATGCGGCGTTTGAAGTAATTAACCAAACCTGCCGTCTCCCGGGCATATTCCCTGAGTTTCTTGTTGTCAATGACGCCTAAGCCTACTTTGTAATACAACTCTTCTGGTGTTCGTAAACCGAAGAAATTCACCAGCTTTTGGATATTACTATGGGTGCTCTTGAGCTTCAGAACCTTCAGCTTTCTCTCCAAGGTCATTTGTCCTTGACCTGTAATGAGCTGTTTCTCCTTTTTGAGGCTCTGTTTAATGCGTTGCTTAGCCTTACCCGTCTTGACGAAACTTAACCAATCTTCTTTAGGTTCCTGTTTCATGGAAGTCAATACCTCGATTTGATCGCCTGATTTCAAGGGCGAACTAAGTGGTACCAATTTTCCATTCACTTTCGTACCTAGACAATGCGCGCCAACTTCTGAATGGACATCAAATGCAAAATCTAAGGCAGTAGCACCCTTAGGTAGGGTAACCATCTCACCACGAGGTGTGAAAACAAAGATTTCGCTGGAGAAGAGGTTCATCTTGAAATTATCAATGAAATCTTCACTATCGTTATCCGGGTTATCTAAGAATTCACGTATTCTGCGCAACCAAGTATCTAATTGGTTACTACCAGAGCTATCTTCTTTGTACTTCCAATGCGCTGCAAAACCATTTTCAGCGATTTCGTCCATACGTTTGGTCCGAATTTGGACTTCGACCCAGTTACCATCAGGCCCCATTACAGTAGAATGCAAACTTTCATAACCGTTGCTCTTCGGCGCAGAAATCCAATCTCTGAGTCGAGAAGGGTTTGGGCTGTAGTTCTCGGTTATGACAGAATAGGCCTTCCAACACTCCGCTTTCTCCGATGAAAGTGGGGTATCTAAAATGATTCGAATAGCATACTTATCATAAACTTCCTCAAACGAGACTTGTTGATTGCGCATCTTTCTACGAATGGAAAAAATACTCTTCGTACGCTTTTTTATATCGAATTTGAGTCCTGCTTTAAGTAGCTCGTCGCTAACCTTACGAGTAAATTTATTTAGGTATTCAAAGTCCTTTTTTTGGAGCGCATCCATTTTATCTTTCAGCTCCTCAAACACCTCAGGTTCAGTATATTTAAGACTTATGTCCTCAAGCTCTGTTTTAATACTGTAAAGTCCCAATCTATGCGCAAGAGGAGCATAGATAAAAAGTGTTTCAGAGGCTATTTTCAACTGCTTATGCGGTGGCATTCCCTGCATGGTCCGCATGTTGTGTAGACGATCAGCCAACTTGATTAGAATAACTCGTACATCATCAGAAATAGTTAAGAGCATTTTCCGATAATTTTCAAGCTGCATACTGCTTTCCATGCCTACAACTCCTGATATCTTTGTTAACCCGTCGATGAGTCTCGCGATATTGGGGTTAAACATGTTTTCGATATCCTCGAGCGTGTAATCCGAGTCCTCTACCACATCATGCATTAGTGCCGTGGCAATACTGGTTGGTCCTAATCCTATTTCAGTAGCAACAATCTGTGCAACCGCTATAGGGTGGGTGATATAAGGTTCCCCTGTTTTTCTACGAACTCCTTTATGGGCATCCTTGGCCAGTTGAAAAGCTCTCGTGATAAGGACATTATCCGCTTCTTCAGTCTTGTAATCAATACTGTTAAGCAGGTCGTTAAATGCACCATCTACTAAAACGATATCTCTGTCCTCGTTTGCCGTCATGCCATTAATCTATTAAAAAGATTGCGGGTCGCTTGTTTAAATCAGGACGTTCGTGCTTCCATTGACTCACCGTTTTTGTCTTGATTTCTTGACTATCTAAGGTAATATCTACGGCGATACAAAGCTTGGTCTCTGGATGCAAAATAGTCATCAACTCTTCAAACAGCTTGCCGTTGCGATATGGCGTTTCCATGAAAATTTGTGTAATTCCATCACGACAATCCTTAACCATGGATTGGAATACACGTTTTCTAATCTGTTTATCAAACGGCAAATATCCTCTAAAGGCAAATTGCTGTCCGTTAAAACCACTTCCCATTAGGGCCAATAGGATGGAGGAAGGACCAACCAGTGGCATGACTTTTAAGCCTCGTCGATGAGCAATACTTACTATTTCTGCTCCTGGATCAGCTACACATGGAACTCCTGCTTCAGAAATAATTCCTATATCATGACCTTGTTCTGCAGCATCGAGGAACTTAGGTAAGTCCAAGGGATCGGTGTGTTTATCCAAAATGTCTATATGCAAAACCTGTTGATTCTTTTCCGGCAACATGCTTTTGATATACGCACGAGCGGTTCGTTCATTTTCGACAATCAGATATTGAATGTCTTGAAGTTTACTTTGAACGTCTAGCGGTATTGTTTCCGAAAAATTATGACCGCCTAAAGTGTTGGGAATAAGGTAAATGCGTCCTTTCATTTGTTCTTTTCTATAAAGGCGTCAATAGCATCCTCTAACATGCTATAGACTTGTGAAAAACCACTTTGACCACCTGTATATGGGTCGGGAACTTGTCTATTCTCACCAGGATAAACCTCGTTCATTATCAACCTGATTTTTTCAGTGCTTTTAGCATCAGGGGCCAGTTGAACCAAGTTGCTATAGTTCGATGAATCCATGGCAAACAATATGTCAAACTTTTCAAAATCATCGACGGTGACTTTTCTCGAGCGTTGATGATCAATATCAATGCCATTGTTTCGGGCTTCTAAAATGGAACGGGTATCGGGTCTTTCTCCATTATGCCATCCAGATGTGCCCGCAGAATCAACACTCCAGCCTTTAGGAAGTTTTGATTCAAGAATCCCGTGGGCAAGGGGTGAACGGCAAATGTTGCCAAGGCAAACCATTAGAATTTTCATAATAAAAAAAGTCAGTACCCGAAGATACTGACTCTAATAGCATTCATTAAAAATGTCTTATGATAAAGTGAGTCTTTTCTGTAGATCCTCCACGTAAGTTCTAAATCGCTTATCTGTTTCCTTTAGATTGTTTACTGTGCGGCATGCATGCAATACTGTAGCATGATCTTTATTTCCACATTGCTGTCCGATAGAAGCAAGACTGTTTTTGGTCAATTGTTTTGAGAAATACATAGAGAGCTGACGTGCTTGCACAATCTCTCTTTTACGTGTTTTACTCTTCAACAGCTCTAGTGGCATATCAAAGTAGTCGCAAACAACTTTCTGAATAAAGTCGATAGAAATTTCACGTGTTGTACTCTTGACGAACTTGTCAACCATAGACTTCACTAGATCCATGGTGATTTCCTTTCTATTCAAACTACTTTGAGCCAGGATGGAGATCAGTGCACCTTCTAATTCACGGATATTTGAATTAATAGCGTACGCGATGTACTCGATGATCTCTTGGTCCATCTCAATGCCATCATTGTAAAGCTTCTTTACCAAGATCGCTACTCGAGTTTCTAGATCCGGCTTCTGTAGATCTGCGCTAAGTCCCCATTTAAAGCGGCTTAGGAGTCGTTGCTCCATCCCTTGTAATTCTACAGGGGCACGATCAGATGTTAGGATGATCTGGTTGCCGTTTTGGTGAAGATGGTTGAAGATCTCAAAGAATACATCCTGAGTTTTTTCCTTTCCAGAGAAGCTTTGTACATCATCAATGATTAAAACATCAATCATTTGATAGAAGTGGACAAAATCATTCTTGGTGTTATTGCGAATGCTATCAATAAACTGTTGGGTGAATTTCTCAGCACTAACATAGAGCACTGTTTTCTCAGGGTAGTTGTCTTTAATTTCAACACCTATTGCATGCGCAAGATGAGTCTTTCCTAGACCTACACCACCATAGAGCATAAGTGGGTTGAATGAGGTGCCTCCAGGATTTTTTGATACCGCGAATCCTGCACTGCGAGCAAGTCTATTACAGTCACCTTCAATGAAATTATCAAAGTTGTAGCTCGGGTTAAGTTGAGAATCAATATTCAACTTTTGAAGCCCAGGAATCACGAATGGATTCTTGATGCTCTTTTCATTGCCGATCTTCATCGGCATGTTTACGCTTTGAGGATTTATTTTTTTGCGTCCCGCACTTGGTAGCTTCATAGTAGGAGGAGTGGCATTGTCATATGCGTTCTCCAAAACGATGCTGTATACCAATTTTGCGCTAGCGTCTAACGATTTTGTTATTGCTGATTTTAGTAACTTAATGTAATTCTCTTCCAGGTACTCATAGAAGAACTTAGAAGGTACTTGTACGGTCAATACGTTACCTTGAATTTTGAGTGGTTTAATAGGCTCAAACCACGTTGCAAAACATTGTTCATCTACATTATCATTAATGAATTGGAGTGTATCATTCCAAACGGCATTAACGCTTTTATCCATGGTCAAAAATTCTCTTATCGGCGGCTGTTCAGACCTCCGGTAGTAATAAGTTAATCTAAAAAATGTGGGGCGGCAATTATGAGGTGAGTGTGACCTCGTTGTCTTGCATTACAAATGTGTTTATAAAATCTCGTTCAAAAAAATTTTTGTGGGGTTGTGTTAATAAAAAGTTTTGTTTATAGAGTGTTGTAAACCCCTGTTTTACAAGGGCTAAGCATATCGACCAAAAATATTAGGTATAAATTACTGCTATCGTCCTGCCTTGTGCATAAATAGTACAGTTCGAGTCATTTAAAGGGATAAAGAGGTCCGATCGAAAACATTAAATTGGGCCCTAGTATGGAAATAAATTTTACAAATATTTCAGAATTTCGACCTCGCTATTCGGAGACTGACCAGATGGGGGTAGTGTACTATGGAAACTACGCCAGTTATTTTGAAGTTGGTCGAGTTGAACTGCTTCGTCAAATAGGGATGACCTATGCCGAAATGGAAGCTTCAGGAACCATGCTTCCTGTGGTGCATATGTCGATTGATTTTAAACGGGGGGCGAGGTATGATGAGAAGATCTTTTTGGAAACAAAGTTGGTTGAGCGGCCTACACGAAAGATATCATTTTACCATCATCTCAGAGACGAAAAAGGTAAGACGCTGGTTACCGGTAAAGTAGTGCTCGTTTTTTGCGATACACAGACATTTAAACCAAAAAGTTGTCCGGAACAATTGGCTGAATTACTTAGCGAACCTTTAGGGTAAAACGATGGCCAGTCTCATCAAAGGCTTCTAAAATCATTGTGTGACTATTCAGAATAGAGGTGCCCGGTTGAACCGTACGCATAGATAATACTCGTCCCAATGCGTCATATTCTGTACAACGCAAATTTCCTTGTGTTGGATTGAGTACGCCTCGTTCTCCAGTGCTGGTTGGGAAAATTGACGGGCTAGAAGCCGATACTATGTTTCCTACTTCATTACTCACTAGAATATTTTTCGGCGCTCCAAAAGCATTTAGAATTTGATTTTGATAAAGACCACCAGTAACTAGAGAATCTGCTACAAGAAAGTTTTTAGCAATCTTACGCAAGGTTTGATTGGGCATTAACATGTGGCATGCCTCTAATACTACCATATCTGCTAAGGCAGGATTTACCCCAGATGCAGATGAGAACTCAAGCATGGCGCTGGTCATAATATCTGTGTGCTGGTAAATGTTCGAAAAGAAGAGGTTGTTGTAGTTCTTTACGCCATCATAAGCCACAGAACGACCGTTCCAAAAAGTGTTATTGCCATCCCAATCAAAGACCCTATTGCTGGTTACGCCTATTTTTCGTCCGTAACGTTCTGCGAAGTAATCGCCCAAACTTTCGTCAAATGTCCGTCGTTCAGTTCCTGTATTCGTATTCGGTGCAGCTGCATGTGAAATGGCATGGCTAAGTTCATGTATAATGACATCAGCATCCTCTGCATCATCAACGCCGCCTTCACCGAAGTATAAACGGGGAGGGGTGTAGCCGAAGTTGAACATGCTTTGATCCTGACCGTTCAAGGCATGTGGATCAACATGTATGGCATAATTCAAAAGTGAGTCGTAACCAAGGCTATCGAGGTAAACGTTCATTTTCGAAATGTGATAAACCACCATGACTTGCTCAAACTCGGATGCTTCTCGACCTCCCGTCCATGCTGTTGGCTGAGTGCTTGGGGCAATGTATGGAGCATCAAAATCTACAACTTTGAGGTAATCATTTTCTAAGACTGCACCGCCTGGTATAGCTTGAACTTTGATGCTATCAATGATGGTCAATGAATCTAAAATAGATCCGTTTCCATCGTTTAAATCAACATAGTTGCCGCCGTAGCTAAATCCAAAGGGGGATAATGGATCTGGGTTAAAAACACGAACAGCAACTGTTGTATCAGTGTAATGAGCATTTAAATCTCTTACCTCGAGTATTTCGTCCTCGGTTCGAATGGTCAACTGGTGGGTTGCACCTGAAACGAGCGTATCGGCAAAAACGTTTAGCCAACGAATGCCATCAAACCACAAATAGGGACCAATAGGAGATGAAGGCAATACCGCTTTTTTATAATCATGTAAGGTGCTGAGTTCTTTTATAACCTGTTGATCTTCAATAGATTTTAAAACCAATTCCTGTTCATCCAAAAGGAGGATTTCCTTGTAAGTCAATGTATACCGGTCGTATTCAGCAAATGGAGTGATATGCTTGCTGCTCTGAACGCGAATAAGATGAGTCTCCGTTTGACCAAAGAGACCGAAACTAATGAGTAACAGTAAGGAGGTGATTACTTTCAAATTGTTCCTTGATTTCTTCAAATTTACTTTGAATTACCGAGATAGTGTAAGATAGTTTCACTCCTTGTTCTCGCTCAATGACCTCCAAATTCTCAACCTTACAGATACGTTCGACAAAGGAGATTTGAGCATACTCGAAATTCACTTTGAAAGTTTTCGTGATTCTTTGGCGGATTATCGTCGCAGAAGAGAGGGTTTCTGACGCTGCATCACCGTAAGCGCTAATAAGGCCAGGCACACCGAGTTTGGTACCTCCAAAGTATCGCACTACAACAATAGCACTATTCCAAAGGTCGTTTGATTTTAGTACGCGCAGTATTGGAGCGCCGGCTGTATTTGATGGTTCACCATCGTCATTCCCACGTTCCTCAGGGGATAATGGATTTATCCTATAGGCCCAGCAATAATGGTTTGCGCCTTTTTCTTGACTTTTTAGAAAGTCCAATTGGGCCATAAAACTTTCCTTAGACTGCACGGGTAGCAAATAGGCGGTAAACGTACTGCCCTTCACTTTGATGCTTGCGCGATTGGGTGAATTAATGGTTTTGAATTCATCCATAATACACTTCAATCAAATCCTCAGCGAGTCTTATTTGGTGATCCAAGTTTAGATTGAGCTTAGGAGCCCGAACACCATCATTTATAACCTTTGGGGTAGCATAGCGGTGCACCTCGTCCACAAGCCCCGATGCCAAGAAGGATGAGAGCAATTTTGCACCACCTTCGAGCAAGACCGAATGAATCCCATAATCACGAAGTTTTGGAACCCAAGAGTCCAAATTATACGGATCACATTCAATACAATCGTAGCCTTCGATGGCCACAGGACCTACTAATAAGGGACTGACCTCCAATGATCGCAATGCTACCATATCTATGCTCTGCGAAGTGCCCAAAACAATGATTGGGCGGGGAGGATTGCCAGAGAAATATCGAAGGTTTAGGCGAGGACGATCCATCACAAGGGTCTTAGCGCTGACCATGATTCCATCGTGATGAGCACGTAATCGGTGGGTATAAATCGCTGCTATGGGACCTGAAAGTTGCGCGGGAGGGAGCTGAGCATCTCGGTTATAATCGATATATCCATCAGCGCTTTGGGCGAACTTTAACGTGATATATGGCCTGTGCTTATTAATGTTTGTGAAAAAAACCCTGTTGAGTTCTATGAAAGGTGCTGGATTTTCGCTCAGGATTACTTCAACTCCATGAGATTCAAGGTATCGAACTCCATTACCTGCTACTTGAGGATTAGAATCTAAACAGCCAATCACGACTTTTTTAATTCCTTTCTCTACGATTAAATGGCTGCAAGGAGGCGTTTTACCAAAATGAGAACAGGGTTCAAGGCTGCAAAATATCGTAGACTCTTGAAGTAAACCTTGATTCACAACGCTTTTTATGGCCATTACTTCAGCGTGAGGTTCACCTGCCTTTTGATGATATCCTTCGCCGATAATGCTTCCTTTATACACCACTACAGCGCCTACTAATGGATTGGGGCTGGTTTTTCCCCTGGCATTGTTGGCCAATTGTAAGCAACGTGTGAGAAACTTGGTGTTATCCATAGTACAAAGGTAGGGTAGCGTACCTATTTTCGAAGATGATGAGAACAGTTTCAGAGTTACGCCAGATTGCTGTGTCCAAGTTGGATCAATGCTACGATGCCCGTGAGGCAGTAAACATCGTTTCACTATGGTTTCAGGTTCGTCTGGGCTTGTCTAGAACAGAATTAATTCTCAAAGCGAACGAGGAAATTCCATTTGAGACATTTTTTGATGACTTAGATCGATTACTGAAAAACGAACCTATTCAACACATACTTGGCTCGGCAGACTTCTATGGCTTAGAGCTCATGGTAAATGAACATACACTTATTCCTCGACCTGAAACCGAAGAATTAGTTGCATGTGTTTTACAAATCCTTCCCAAACATGCCATTCGGATCTTAGATGTGGGCACAGGGTCTGGGGCCATAGCTTTGGCATTGAAGGCAAACCGTCCTGACTGTGAGGTTCTAGCGCTAGATTGGTCAAAAGAAGCCCTTCAGGTCGCTCGTAAGAACGCCGAGCGTAATGATTTGAAAGTAGAATTCCTGCATTTAGACGCATTATCTATGCCTTTACCCGAGGTGGATTTAGTGGTCAGTAACCCACCCTATATCCCTAATTTGGAACGCGCTAGTATGGAACAAAATGTAGTCCAATTCGAACCTGATATGGCCTTGTTTGTTCCTCAAGAAGACCCATTACTCTTTTATCGACAAATGGCCAGGCAGGCTAATTCAGTTGCATTCGAAATACACCATGATAAGGGTGAAGAAATGCGGTCAATGTTGGTTAATTTTGGATACACTGAAATCGTCCTACAAAAGGACTTACAAGGCAAAGACAGAATAATTACGGCACATCATGAATCCAGAAGATCGTATTAAAGAACTGCGCGTGGCGCTACATAAGCACAACCATAGTTATTACATTATGGATGCGCCTACGATCTCGGATTATGAGTTTGATGCGATGCTGAAAGAATTGGAAGTTTTGGAAGGCCAATTCCCGGAGTTTCACGACCCGAATAGCCCAACCGTTCGCGTAGGAGGAGGGATTACAAAGTCTTTCGCTACTGTAAAGCACGAATACCCAATGCTTTCCTTAGGTAATACTTACAATTGGGATGAATTGGCCGATTGGATTCGTCGTGTACAAAAGGCTGCACCAGAGAATACTTTCGTATGCGAGCTTAAATATGACGGGGTTGCTATAGGAATACGTTATGAATACGGAAAACTCGTACAAGCCGTGACACGCGGCGATGGTACTCAAGGTGACGATATAACCAACAACGTTCGTACCATCAAGAGTATTCCTCTACAACTCAATGGTGAATACCCCGAGCGATTTGAAATAAGAGGAGAAATAGTGCTGCCCCATGCTGCTTTTAATGCGTTAAATGAACAGCGTGCAGAGCAAGGTTTACCATTGTTTGCGAATCCACGTAATTGTGCTTCAGGAACATTGAAACTTCAGGACAGCAGCGTTGTGGCAGAGAGAGGATTAGATGCCTATCTATACTTTGTATTACCCGATGGCATTTTAGCAGCTACGCATAGTGGTTCCATCAAAGCAGCCGGTGAGATGGGATTCAAAGTTCCGCGACCTGAGCATAAGTTTATTGAGGCGTGCCAAACAATCGAAGAAATTCAGGCCTTCATAGAATACTGGGACATCGAACGTAAAAATCTACCCTTCGACATAGACGGCATCGTCATCAAGGTAGATTCGTATCACACACAAGAGGAATTAGGCTTTACTGCGAAATCTCCTCGATGGGCCACAGCATTTAAATTCAAGGCAGAAAAAGTTGAAACTCAATTAAACTCTATCACTTACCAGGTCGGACGAACGGGAGCAATCACTCCTGTGGCCAACCTCGAGCCTGTATGGCTAGGTGGTACCACTGTAAAACGTGCTTCTCTTCATAATCAAGATCAGATTGAATTACTCGACCTTCATGAAGGTGATCTGGTATATGTCGAAAAAGGAGGAGAAATTATCCCGAAAGTGGTCGGTGTGAATACCGCGGCGCGCACATCAGACCAGCCGAGAGTGGAATTTATTTCGGAATGTCCTGAATGTGCAACTAAACTTGTGCGCAAAGAAGGGGAGGCACAACATTATTGCCCAAATGAACAACAATGTCCTCCACAAGTTGCCGGAAGGATACAGCACTTTATTTCTCGTAAAGCCATGGACATAATGGGTATGGGAAATGAAACCGTTCAACTTTTTGTCAGTGAAGGTTTGATTGCTTCTCCTGCGGATCTCTACAATTTAAGTTATGATAAAATTATTGCGCTAGAAGGATTCAAAGAGAAAAGTGTAACCAACCTATTGCAAGGATTAGAAAATTCAAAGCAAATACCTTTTGATCGAGTACTCTTCGCATTAGGTATTCGACATGTCGGCGCTACTGTAGCTAAGAAACTTGCAAAGCACTTTGGTTCAATCACTGCCCTTATGGATGCTGATGAGGCTACGCTAAGTGCAGTTGATGACATTGGAACGGTCATCGCTCAACAGCTTGTTAGCTACTTTAATAATCCTGAGAACGTTCGTGAAATCCTTCGTTTGGTAGAAGCCGGTATACAGTTCGAATTGGAACAAACCGAGGCGATAACCGAGGGGCCATTGCTCAACGCAAAAATTGTAGTAAGCGGTGTCTTCGAAACCATGTCCCGCAACGAATTAAAAGCCTTGATTGAAAAATTAGGCGGAACTAATGTGGGCAGCATAAGTGCGAAAACCACCTATGTAGTGGCCGGTGAGGGTATGGGCCCAAGTAAAAAAGAAAAAGCTGAAAAACTCGGTGTACCTATACTCGATGAAGCGGCCTTTTTAAAACTGATTGGGCAATGAGAAAACTTCAGCTATACTTTTTAAAGAAGTCCTTAAAAACGGCTTTGCCTAGTCGAAAAGCCTTATCGTCTAGCGATCCGAAAGTGACAATCCTAACTCGTGATAAGTCTTTAGTGGATGCAGTTAAGCCCTTTTTTACCAAGGTCGACTTTGTCCTATATGAGGATATAAAACGTCCGAAAGAGGAAACTGCTTACACCTGGCATGTCTACAAAGATGATTTGGATTATCGTGGTGTTCCTAAAAGATCCATACCAGCACCGGAACAAAATCACATCTTGTTAAATCTAGAACCAAAAGACCCATTATTAACATGGTATTGGTACGCACGGAGCTACGACTTTAAGGTAGATTTGTGCCAAGTTTATGACGATGCGGATATCCAAATCGGTAAAGAACAGGACACTCCGCTAGAAGAAAAACTACTTACCTTACAGAAGACCTTGAACGTAATTACCAAATGAACAGCATCAATCTCTCCGGAGTAGGCGTCGCACTCATTACGCCTTTCAATACCGATTTAAGCGTTGACTTTACTGGCCTCGCGAACCTTTTAGAACATTGTATCGCCGGTGGCGTCGACTATTTCGTGGTAAATGGCACTACTGC
>CAJXTR010000021.1 GCA_913060465.1 uncultured Cryomorphaceae bacterium
TCACCCCAGGCAAACCGCCATCGCGTTCTCGGATCAACCCGGCAATACGCTTGGCTTTAATCAAAAGATTCTCTTTCGTATCGCCAGCTAAATTCACATTGAATGCGACCATCAGCGGGCGAACGCCCATGGCTGTTGCGCCGAATTTAGCCACCTCCGGTGTAAAACTTTGAGGCCCGAAATCGGGGAGGTCTCCGGCATTAAATCGTGCTTCAAGGCCCTCGTATTCACCTTTGCGAACGAGTGCGAGGTTACGTCTGGACGGGCGCGACGCAAGGTGTTCATAACCATAAATGGCTAGCGCGAATTGAGAAGCCATCTTCGCTGCGAAGGCCTTTGTTTTTTCCAAAAGATCCAACTCGTGTTTGGGATCGTCCAGCAATACAAATGGACATACGTCTACGGCGCCCATGCGTGGATGAACGCCATGATGAACGCGCATGTCGATATGTTCTAGGGCTGTGCGGATCATTTGCTCCGTTGCTTCAAAGACTGCCGTTACTGGCCCCGTGAAGGTAAATACAGTGCGGTTCGCACTGAGGCCAGGATCCGTAAAGTGCAAAACAACATTCGGCACTGCTTTGATCGCATCCTCAATGTATTTCAGCACATTGGGATCTGCCGTGCTGAGGTTGGGTATGCATTCTATGCGGTAGTCCGTGGTCATTCTTCGAAGATGAAGGCTTTGATGAAATCGGACACTAGGAGGGCAAGGCCACGACCTGCTTTCGAAACGTCTTCAGCGGAGGCAATGCGTCCCTCGCAAAGGTGGAAGTATACAGGTTCTGTATCGAGTCGATAGATTAAGCTGCGTACGTATTCCATAGAGAAACCGCTGATGCTTTGTGCACTTGAGGGGAAATCTGATATCACATCTACGTCCAATTCTAAGGCATATGAGTTTCCAAGTAATTCTTCGACCCGTACCAAGGTATCTTCCATGGATTCCTCCCCAGCCAAATAATCTTCATAGCCCAAATAATCGACCTCATCATGGTCCTCCATGAACTGCCAGATGTACTCCGGCGTATAGTTTTCCTGTAGCCCCCACATGAAATAGGCGTCCAAGGCACCTTCTTTTTTGGCATACGAAAAGCCATTGCCGCTGTGGCGACCTTCAAGATTGCGCAAATCTGTATGAGCATCAATGTTCAGGCAATTCACAGCGCCGCCATGGGCTTTTGCAGCACCCGTTAAGCAACCATAGCTGTTGTTATGCCCTCCGCCGATGATAATAGGGATAGCACCGCCTTGGATAATTCTAGCAACTACGTCTTGCATTTGTGTGTCCGATTCCTCCGTCGCCTTACGCAACCCTGGTATATCGTCATCTGCAATGGTTTGAGTTGGAACAAGGGCACCTAAGATGGCGACGTGTTGGGCAGGAAAGAATCGGTTCTCCTGAAGGTTGCAGAAGTGCTGTAAAAAAGCCTGGAAAGCCTTGTCTGCGCCACCACGCCCATGATTGCCCCGTACGCCAAAATCTTCTTCAACGCCCACAATGACATAACGATACCCTAATGGTGCATTGCTGTTGAAGGTTGCCTCATCGATGGTCTGGAGCACTTGGCCCAGTTTAGTTTCGCCATCGCGAACCCCGGTTCTCGAAAGCAGGTCGCTAGCGTTGTAAAATTCTAATGTTGTACTCATTGGATGTGCCCACCTAGAATAGTGGTTTGAATGTGATTGGTTCCAAAATCATAACACAGGTAATTCAAAGATGGGATAGGCTTTGTAATGATAAGGTCGGCATCTTTTCCTACGGTGATGCTCCCTTTGCGGCCACTTAGGTTGAGCGCTGCAGCGCCATTTATAGTCGCAGCATTTAGCGCCTCTGCAGGTGTCATTTTCATCTTAGCACAAGCCATGTTGCAAACCAATTGCATGTTACCGCCTGGGCTTGACCCTGGGTTGTAATCCGTAGCAAGCGCAACGATGGTATCATTTTCTATCAACTCTCTTGCTGGAGCATAAGGGATGCCTAAAAAGTAACTGCACGAGGGGAGTAGTGTGGCTATGGTATTGCTGCCATGAAGGGATTGCATTGCCTCTGACGTCATCACCTCTAAGTGATCCACGCTGAGCGCACCTGCCGCCACGGCCATTTGAATACCGCCGATATCGTAAAACTGATTGACATGAATTTTCAGTGGTAAGCCGCTCGCTTTGCTCGCTTCTATTAGGTGCTGAAGTGCATCTAGTTTGAAGTAATCGCGCTCGATAAATCCATCAAGGAATTGGGCCAATTCTTCCTTTTGAATGGTCGGAAGACAAGCATCCAGCATGTATTTCGTGTACGATGCATCGTTCAAGCCTTGCTCCTTTGCCCAAGCGGGTACTGCATGTGCAGCTAGAAAAGTCGGAATGAGCGTCGCCTGTCCGAGCGCATTCATATCCTTGATGGTACGCAACATCTTGAGCTCATTTTCCGCGTCGAGGCCATAGCCACTTTTAACCTCAATGGTCCCCGTGCCGTATGCCACAAGGCGCTCCAACCTTCTTAAACTTTGCGCCATCATATCCTCTTGGGGAGTGGTAGCGACTCGTCCGGCACTGTTCAATATACCGCCGCCGGCAGCGGCAATCTCTTCGTAGGAGGCGCCTTGTAAGCGTAAATTAAACTCTTCCTCTCGGGTGCCTGCATATACCAGGTGGCTGTGAGAATCTACAAATGCCGGCATCACACATTGACCACTAATATCCAAGGTTTGGTGGTCATTTTGGGAAAACTCATCCATTGTGCCAAAGCCGGCGATTTTCCCGTTTTCTATGGTAAGGAAAGCATTTTCTATGGTTGAAAACGTGCGCATTTCTTGACCGCGCAAGGCTGTGGTGCCTGCGGGTAAGATGCCGCCCAATTCTTTTATGTTGATTACGTTCAGGTTCATGCCTCAATGTTACGAAGAATGCGCTGTGTTTCCTACTTTAGTGGCATGCCCGGAAATAGTATAGGACAATCATTGGTGTTAACCACCTACGGCGAAAGCCACGGAACGCAAATAGGTGGAATCTTAGACGGGATGCCGGCTGGGATTTCTGTTGATTTATCAGCCATTCAAAGAGCTTTGGACCGCCGCAAGCCGGGTCAGAGTGCCCTCACAACGGCGAGAAAGGAAGAGGACCTCGTTGAGTTTCACAGTGGAATTTTTGAAGGTAAAACCACAGGCACGCCCATTGCGTTTTCTATTAAAAATAAGGACCAGCGCAGCCAAGACTATGGTGAACTGGCTACTGTATACCGTCCATCTCACGCGGATTACGTGTACGATGCGAAATACGGCCATCGAGATTACCGCGGCGGTGGACGTTCTTCAGCGCGTGAAACGGCATGCAGAGTAGTGGGTGGCGCACTCGCGGCTTTGGTCATTCCTGAAGTTCGTATAACTGCATGGACATCGTCTGTGGGTCCAATTATATTATCGGAGGATTGGCAAAATTTAGATTTGAGTGCAGTAGATGCACACCCTACGCGCTGTCCGCATCCGGAAAAAGCAGCAGAAATGGCAGCCTATATTGAACAGGTGCGAGATCAAAAAGATAGCACAGGTGGTGTAGTATCATTAGTTGCAACCGGTCTAGAAGCGGGATGGGGCGAACCTGTATTCGATAAGCTTCAAGCAGATTTAGCAAAAGCAGTCATGAGCATCAATGCTGTCAAAGGATTTGAAATAGGTTCTGGGTTTGCAGGAACTCAACTTTTAGGTTCCCAGCACAATGATTCAATAGAAAAAGACTTTACCACGACCACGAACCATGCTGGCGGCGTGGTAGGTGGATTGAGCAACGGAGCGCCCCTAGAATTACGCGTGGCATTCAAGCCCGTTGCTACCATAGGAAAAGAACAAAACACCGTTGATGCGGACGGAAACCGCGTAGTACTCGAGGCAAAAGGCAGGCACGATCCCTGCGTTGTGCCGCGTGCAGTTCCCATTGTTGAGGCCATGGTACAACTAGTGTTGGCCGATCATTACTTAAGAAATAAGAAATACAAAGCATGAAAAAACCGTCATTACCCGTTCAAATCATCATAGGTCTCATCCTCGGAATCCTCTGGGCACTATTGAGTTCGACGATGGGTTGGTCAAAGTTTACTATAGATTGGATCGCTCCATTCGGAACTATTTTCATCAACCTACTTAAACTCATTGCCATTCCGCTTGTCTTGTTCTCAATCATTGCTGGAATAGGAAACCTTAGCGATACAGCAACCTTGGGACGAATGGGAGTGAAAACCTTAGCGCTTTACATTGGGTCTACCGTGATTGCGGCATCTATGGGTATGCTCATAGCTAATACGTTCAACCCTGGTAAGCAAACCTCTGAGGAGCAACTCCGAATCAATAGAGTTGCCTATGAGCTTTGGGTAAATGATACGGAAGGTGTGGAGTTTTTCGATGATGTCCGATTACTCTCTGACCCGTCCATGCAGCAATACATGTCAGAGGCGCAAGCTGCGCTCGCGGACCAGCTCAACAACGAAGAGCTCAATGCAAAAGTGGCCAAGGCCAACGCCGTGAAAAGCACGAAGAAAGATGGCCCGCTGCAGTTTTTTGTAGATATGGTTCCTTCGAACATCTTCTTGTCCTTCAACGATAGTTTAATGCTTCAGGTGATCTTCTTTGCCATTTTCTTTGGAATTGTGATGGTCATGCTGCCGAATGCACAGATGGAACCCGTAGCAAACCTGATGAACGGTTTCTCAGACATCTTCATTAAAATGGTCGATGTCGTGATGAAGGGGGCTCCATTCTTCGTTTTTGCCCTTCTTGCTGGAAAATTGGCCGCTATGGCCGGGGATGAACCTGGCCGACTGGTAGAAATCTTTAAAGCCTTAGGCGCCTACACCGGCTACACCATTCTGGGGCTCTTAATCATGATTCTAGTATTGTATCCTGCCGTTTTAGCGTACTTAATTAACCGTAAGACAGGCATGGGGTACATGAAGAGCTGGGGCTACTTTATGCGAGGTATCCGCCCGGCGCAATTATTGGCATTCTCCACCTCATCAACAGCAGCTACACTGCCTGTAACCATGGACTGTGTTCGTGACAACATTGGGGTAGACGAGGAGATAGGCTCTTTTGTTTTGCCAGTAGGCGCAACCATTAACATGGACGGAACAGCCTTGTACCAAACAGTTGCCGTGATTTTTATGGCGCAGTTCCATATGATCGACCTTTCATTAGCACAGCAAGCTACCATTGTATTTACAGCAACTCTAGCTTCTATTGGTGCTGCTTCGGTACCCTCAGCGGGGATGATTATGCTCATTCCAATACTTGAAAGTGTGGGTCTAAATCCAGCTTGGATTGCAATTATTTTCCCGGTAGACCGCATTATTGATATGGTTCGCACGGTTTTAAATTTGACGGGTGATGCCTCAGTAAGTACCATTATTGCGCTTTCAGAGGATAAGTTCCACGTGGTAGATCAAGAGGATTTATGATGAAGTACCGCCTTTCTGCGCTGCTCGTATTTTTCGGCCTAATGCTTCAAGCCCAAATGGGCAAAGTGGAATTGGGCACCTATTGTGGGGATGATCACAGAAGCCCGACACGTCAAATAGAACGCGGTCTTCGTGCCATAAATATGGCCGATTATCCCAACGCACAAGTGTACATCGGTGCAGCATTGCGCCAGAATGAAGACGATCAGCATGCCCTGTATTTACGCGGTGAGTTGAGCATGCGTACTGGTAAGTTTCAGATTGCTGAAGCGAGCTGGAAACGATTAGTTCAACGCTGCCCAGCCTACAAACCTGAGCTGCTCTTTATGGTCGGTACATTAGCGCTGGAGGGTGGACGCCCTGAAGAAGCGGAACGTTACCTGAAACAATGGTTGGCACGCGATGACCGCGAGTATGCCTACGATAAGGAGGCTGAAGATATGTTGGCCGAGATCAATATCAAGGACACCTTCTTAAAGAATCCAGTGCCTTATGATCCCAAGCCTGCACGTAACGTGAACACCCGCTGGGACGAATACTTGGCTGCGCTTACACCGGACGGATCGGCGCTGTACTTTACACGCCGCAGTCAAAAACGCAATAAATATGACGGTCCTGCGGCTCAAATGCGCAGTGTCGAGGAATTTTCAAAAGCCGCAGCATTAGATGCAGGACAAGGTTTCCCGAAATTAGAAGAAGGTCAGGCGCTAGAGTACCCATTTAATAGTCAGTACAACGAGGGAGGTCCCAGCATCACAGCGGACAATACCTTCATGGTTTTTACTATATGTGAGCGCGACCCAAAATCGGGCAAACAGTATTGCGACCTTTATTACACTACCTACAGTTACGGAGTTTGGAACGGGATTCGTAAGCTTCCGGATGGCATCAACACTCAAGAGCATTGGGAGAGTCAGCCCAGTATTTCGCCAAATGGTGATGTCCTTTACTTTACCAGTGATCGCCCCGGCGGCTTCGGTGGCTTAGATCTTTACCGAGCTTACAAATTGCCAGATGGAAGTTGGAGCATGCCGGAAAACCTGGGTCCAGCAGTAAATACCAAGAAGAATGAAAAAAGTCCTTTCATTCACCCTGATAGTGAGAGCTTGTATTTTGCCAGCGATGGACACCCTGGTATGGGTGGCTATGACCTGTTCAAGATAAAAGCCGTTCGTGGGTCTATCGGATGGGGCAAGCCTCAAAACCTTGGATATCCCATCAATACTGAGAAAGATGAGATCGGATTAATGGTAACCATGGATGGTATGCAGGCGTATTTCGCAACGAATAAGATTAATGCGGCCCAGGGCTGGGACATTTATTATTTCGATTTGTATGAGGCAGTGAGACCAGAGGAGGTAGTCTTGGTCAAGGGCCAATTAAACGTTGCCGACTTCGTAACCGACGATGAACCGAAGGTCGTTTTGAAGAACTCCAAGACAGGTGAAACCACAACCCTAAATGTCAATGAGGATGATCGCTCTTTCACTGCAGTGGTGAAGAAAGAAGAAGCAAACGATGTCTTATTAAAGGTGGAGGCCAAAAAGGCTTCTTTCAGCGCGGCACCGTTACGCTTATCAGCCAATACCTCCAGCACGGTTGCTAAGGTAGAGGTAGAGCTGCTACATGATGAGCTCGCCGCGGGCGCAACCTATCCAATACCGCACATTCTTTTTGAAACAGCTTCTGACCGCCTTGATGCGCAAAGCGAATTGCTTATTGCTGAGTTTTCAGAATTCTTGGCGGCATCTCCTTCACTTCGCGTAGAGATTCAGGGGCATACCGATAATGTGGGTGATGCAGGGGCCAACCTTGATTTGAGTCAGCGACGTGCGAAGCGTGTAGCTCAAACAATCACTGGTTATGGCATTGATGCCTCGCGGATCACTTCCCGCGGTTATGGGGAGAGTAAGCCAGTCGCATCAAACGATACCGAAGCAGGACGCGCACAAAACCGACGCACCGTTTTCGTGGTCAAGTCACTCTAAAACATTCGAGCAAAAAAAATCCCCGGCCATCGGCCGGGGATTTTTAGTTTCAATCTTCTGTAGGTTAGAAGCGACGCTCTTTAATACGAGCTGCTTTACCTGTGCGCTCACGCTGGTAGAAGATACGTGCACGACGTACTTTACCTTTCTTGTTAACTTCAATCTTCTCGATAGCTGGAAGATTAACAGGGAAGATACGCTCAACACCTACGTTACCGCTAATCTTGCGGATAGTAAATGTTTCAGTAACACCTGAACCTCTGCGTTGCAAAACAACACCGCGGAAGAACTGCGTACGCGTCTTGTCACCTTCTTTAATTTGCGTGTATACCGTGATGGTATCACCTGCGCTAAACTCTGGAAGGTCTTTCTTTTCTACAAATTCGCTTTGTACAAACTGGACTAAATCCATGATATAAATAATTTACAATCACCACGAGCCAACATTCACAACTCTTGCCAGAGGTTGACGCATAGCCCCGCTAGGGGACGGCAAAAATAGTAATAAATTCTAATTAAAACTGCTCTCTTCCTGCAAAGTGGAAATCACCTTCGATTTGAGCGTTTTCGTCGCTATCAGAACCGTGTACTGCGTTCTCACCGATGCTTGTAGCGTACTTAGCACGAATGGTGCCTTCAGCAGCTTCAGCTGGGTTGGTAGAACCGATCAAAGTACGGAAATCTTCTACAGCGTTGTCTTTTTCCAAGATTGCAGCAACGATAGGGCCTGAAGTCATGAATTCAACAAGCTCACCGAAGAATGGACGCTCGCTATGAACCGCGTAAAACGCCTCGGCATCAGCCTTAGAAAGTTGTGTCAATTTCATTGCAGAGATGCGGAATCCAGCTGCAGTGATGTCGTTCAAGATGGCACCGATGTGTCCATTGCGAACAGCATCCGGTTTGATCATTGTTAGGGTCTTAGTACCTGCCATGTTTTGAGTTTTTTCGATTTTTGGATTGCAAAGGTACACTTTTCCTGCACCTTTGTAGTTATAAGTCAAGAGAATGAAAGAAATCCGACTCGACAATTTCACTGAGGAATTTGAAAAATCGCAGCGCATTGTGGTTACAAATCACACTAACCCTGATGGTGACGCCATGGGTAGTGCTTTGGCGTTGCAGCGCGTATTGGAAAAATTAGGCAAAACTGTTGATGTCGTTGTTCCTAACCCGTACCCGAAGTTCTTGTGGCATTTATCGGGCAATGACCGCGTTATGATTTATAGCGACGGGAAGAAAAAGGCCAATGCGGCTATCGAAGCCGCAGACATGATTTTTCATTTAGACTATAATGCCTACCACCGCAGCGCAGATATGGAAGAAGCCTTGCGAGCGGCCTCGGCAAAGAAAGTCATGATTGACCACCATCAGCAACCGGAGGAGTGGCCTGACTTTATTTACAGCGATACAGCCATGAGCTCTACGTGTCAAATGATTTACGAATTCTGTGAATTGTTCGATTGGACGCGCCATCTAGATAAGGAAAGTGCAGAATGTCTTTACACTGGGATCATTACAGATACAGGTTCGTTTAAGTTTAGTGCAACTACTTCACGTACGCATGAGGTTGCTGGTCGATTATTGGATTTAGGTGTGGAGAGTCAAGTTCTTCAGAATAAAATTTTTGATAGCCAGCCTGCTGCCCGTCTGAAGTTGTTGGGTACTATGCTCGGACAAATGGAAACCAGTGCAGACGGTAAAATTGTGCTGCTGTACCTCTCAAAAGATCAGTGTGATGCTCTAGGCTATGAAAAAGGTATTACCGAAGGGTTTGTGAATTATGGATTGAGTGTGGACGGTGCAGAGATTGCGTGTTTCATGCGTGAGGAGGACGGCATTGTGAAGATCAGTCTTCGCAGTAAGGGCCTAGTTGATGTGAACACGTTGGCACGTGCATCCTTTAATGGCGGTGGTCATAAAAATGCTGCAGGAGGACGGTTAGACATGGATCTTATTAAGGCATTGGCGCACGCAAAAAAGCACTTACCATGGGATTAATACGATTTGCGGTTATTACGAGCAGCTTAGCCTTGCTAGGTTGTGTTGAGTCCAGCGAGGTTTCACAGGAGAAGCCTCAAATGGACCCGGTAGAACGTCACCGCATGTATTTAGCTCAGGAGCGTCAGATCATTGATGACTACATTTCTTCTCATGAACTTATTGGTATTGAACCTAATGGGTATGGCATGTTTGAGCTTTCCGTCACGGAAGGTGAGGGGCCTATGGCTGAAATAGGGGATCAGGTCATCTATGAGGCTACTGTTTATCTATTGGATGATAGTGGTGTAGGTATGTATACCGATACTGTTGAACTGGGTTATAGTCAGATTGAGGTGGGGCTACATGAAGCGTTAGTAGGCATGAAAAAAGGGGAAAAGAAACTAGTCCTTATCCCCTCGTTTTTTGCTCGTGGTATTGCGGGTGACTTAGATAAAGTCCCGCCGCAATCTCCTTTGAGGTATGATTTGCGTCTTATTCAGTTAAACCGCTAGCGATCACCGCGCCTTTGGGATGGTGATCCAGGGCAGTCATTTTGACGAATTCACTCATGTATTCACCTGTTTCGCAAGAAACTCCTGCAAGTTCGAAACCAGCGGTGGATCCATTTCTAGAAAACCCTTTAGCTTCTTGGTAGGTTTGAGGATTTGTCCAAACCCCATTGAACATACCACCACCAAAGTTTACCATAACCGTATCAATCTGATAGTAAACTTCGCCAGTAGATGGCGCATTCAAAACCTTCGTGATAAAGCCTAGATTCTCACTAAACGTGAAATAAATACTGTCAAAGCTTGTTGTCACTTCGATAGTGCTTTGTCTATCGTGGTTGTAAATTTCCAATTCTTCAACCAAGAATGTTGTTTCATTCATGAATGCTTGCGCCCCAGTATCACCCGGATAGACACGCTCTTCAGAACAGCTGCTCAAAGCTAGAGTGAGTGTGATGAACGTAAGGATAGTAGATATAGACTTTTTCATGATGTAAAGCTTTAAGGGGTTAAGCATAGCACTAAGTTAACATAAAGTTTACATTAAATCCAAATCAAGTTTACATTTAATTAACAATGGGCTAGATTCTAAAAAACCAACGGGTGCTGTTTTTTAACAACGCCTTGTATGGGTTCTCTGCCTTGTACCATGTACCTTTGGGGCACTTAAAATTCACATTATTATGTTGAGAAGCATTCTATTGGCAACCGTTGCCGCTTTCACGCTTTCAAGCTGTGGAGGAAATAAAGTCACTGTAAATGACGAAACAATCACCTTGGAGCCGGGCATCTATGCAAAGCTTGAGACCACAATGGGTGATATTTTGATTGATTTTCACGAGGATCTCGCTCCAATGACTGCGGGTAACTTCATCGCTTTAGCGGAAGGTGATCACCCAGAGGTAGACGCAAAATATGCCGGTAAGCCTTACTTTGATGGAACCTTGTTCCACAGAGTAATCCCTAATTTCATGATTCAAGGAGGCGATCCTGACGGTACTGGTGCAGGTGGTCCTGGTTATCAATTCCCTCAAGAGATTGTGAAGGAACTAAAGCACGATAAAGCCGGTGTAGTAAGTATGGCCAACGCTGGTCCAGGTACCAACGGTTCACAATTCTTTATTACTCACAATGCCACTCCACATTTGGATGGCGGGTACAACATCTTCGCTCAGGTTTTGAGTGGTCAAGAAGTTGTAGTAGCTATTGGCGATGTAGAGCGCATGGGATCTGATCGTCCTGTGGATAAGGTGGTGTTGAACCACGTAGAAATTATTCGAGTTGGTGGCGATGCCAAAAAGTGGGATGCAGGTCAAGCCTTTACTGAAGGAAAAGAAAATGTGGCCAATGCAAAGCAGGCGGCTGCACAGGCAATCGAAGATGAGATCGATGCTGCTTATCCAGAGGCAACGAAAACAGCTTCAGGTTTGCGTTATATCATTGAAACTGTCGGAGATGGTCCCAAGCCTGAATTGGGCCAAGTAGTGCGTGTTGATTACGCGGGCTACCTTATGGACGGAACATTGTTTGATAGCTCTATCAAAGAAGTGGCACAGGCAGGTGGCACCTATGACGAGCGTCGTGAACCATACGAGCCATTGCCAATGCAGTATGGTCCTATGGCTCGAGTTATCGACGGCTGGAAGGAAGGTATCCAATTGTTGAACGTAGGCGGTAAGGCGAAACTAATCATCCCTCCATACTTAGGATATGGGGCACGCGGTGCGGGTGGTGTCATTCCTCCGAATGCATCGCTGGTGTTCGACGTAGAACTTGTAAGAATAGAAGAATAAACCCCTTTAGGCCCCAGCGATTGGGGCCTTTTTATAAAAGTAGATAACATGGAAAACGGTATTTATGCCAAGTTTGGTACTTCAAAAGGTGCCATCACCATCAAGCTCGAGCATGAGAAAACACCAATGACGGTGGCAAATTTTGTCGGCTTAGCAGAAGGAACATTAGAAAACAACGTTACCGAAGTAGGAACGCCTTATTACAATGGACTTTCGTTCCATCGAGTAATTGCAGATTTCATGGTTCAAGGTGGTGACCCTACAGGAACTGGCGCGGGTGGCCCAGGTTACCAGTTCGAGGATGAAATCCACCCAGAATTAAAACACAATCGTCCAGGTACGCTAAGTATGGCAAACGCCGGTCCTGCAACCAATGGTTCACAGTTCTTCATTACACACGGGCCAACAGATTGGTTGGACGGAAAGCACACTGTTTTTGGCTATGTTACAGAAGGTCAAGAGGTAGTCGACGCCATTGCACAAGGTGATATTATGGATACTGTTGAGATTGTTCGCGTAGGTGCGGATGCTGAAGCTTGGGATGCATCAGAGATCTTTACAACAGCTAGAAGCGCTGCTGAGCAAGCTGCTCGTGAGGCGCAAGAAAAGGCTGATGCTGCGATCGCAAACCTAAAGGCTGAAGCACAAAAGACCGATAGTGGTTTGATGTATATCGTGCACGAAGAAGGTAAGGGGCCTAAGCCGGCAGCTGGTCAGAATGTGAAAGTACATTATGAACTTAAGTTGGCGGATGGAGTCGTAGTTGATAGCTCATACTCACGTGGCACTCCTCTTGAAATCCCTATTGGCGTGGGCCGAGTAATCCCTGGATGGGACGAAGGAATACAGCTGTTGAACGAAGGCTCGAAAGCTACGCTCATTGTTCCTTCAGACCTTGGATATGGTCCTTCGGGCGCCGGCGGTGTTATTCCTCCGAACGCTACGTTGATCTTCAAAGTAGAATTGGTTAAAGTCGGTTAAGCCGGCGCCAAATTTTCATACCTAACAAAAATCCCCGGGCGCAGCCCGGGGATTTTTTGTTAGTACAAATTCTTAATTAAAAAGTTGATGATTTTTCGCTTGCCTTCGGTGTATGGCGCCGCGATGAAGTTATTAATCGGCGGTCCCCATTGGTAAAAGGCGCTGCGCGTATTTGTGAATTCCAAAAAGCCAGCATGGCCATTGGTCTTTCCAATACCGCTATGGCCAACCCCTCCGAAAGGAAGGTAGTTGTTGGCAATCTGTAGCAAACTCATGTTTACTGCAGTAGCACCTGCGCGAGTGTTGCGTTGTATGTGCTTAATGTTTCGGCGTGATTTAGCGTAGATGTATACGACCAATGGATGTTCACGACCGTTGATCTCTGCAAGCGGTTGAGCGATGTCTGTGAAGCTGAATACGGGTAGGAGCGGTCCAAAGAGTTCTTCCTTCATAAAGGCGCCATCTTTAGGAGGGTCAACCACCATCGTTGGGGCAATCTTGCGCGCTTCTGAATCGGCATGCCCACCCATATCGAGAATGCCTGCCTCGGTTTTGCTTTGTTCCAAGATGCCATTCAAGCGGTCAAAGTTGCGGGGGTTAACAATCTGTACAAAGTCTTCATGTTTGGTAGGATCTTCCCCATAATGACGGCGCACAGCGTCTTTCACGCCCTTTCGGAATGCGTCCAATTGGCTGCGGTGCACATACACGTGGTCTGGTGCAATACAGATTTGGCCAGCATTGGTAAATTTTGCCCAGGCGACACGTTTGCCTGCCTCATAGCCATTAGCACTTTCATCCACAATTGTAGGACTCTTACCTCCCAGCTCTAAGGTCACCGGTGTTAAGTGCTTACTAGCGGCCTCCATCACGATCTGTCCCACGTGGGTTGAGCCCGTGAAGAAAATATGATCAAACCTTGCTTTGAGCAACTCCGTAGATTCAGGTACGCCTCCTAAAACCACACTACATTCTTCTGGGGTGAAGATTTCTGCGATCAAATCGCGCAAGGCTTCAGAGGTGTTCGGCGTTAGTTCTGATGGCTTTAAAATCACGGTATTGCCTGCGGCGAACGAAGTACATAGGGGGTGAAGCGAAAGGAATATAGGATAGTTCCACGGCGCAATGACCAGTGTATTTCCTTTCGGCTCGGCTTGGGTGTAGGAGGTGGAACCAAGCAGGGGTAGCGGGGTCTTTACCTTTTGAGGGGCCGTCCAACGTTTGAGATTTTGCTTAATGAGCTTAATGTTATCAAGGGTAGGGAGGAGTTCGGTAAGATTAACCTCGGCGGCGTTCTTATTGAAATCGGACCATAATGCCTGTTCTAATCGCGACTTCCATGGACCTTTCAGCGCTTTGCGCATTTTTTCGAGTTTCGCTAATCGGTAAGCAATAGTTGTTTCCGATTGTGCTTGCTTATTCCCCCTCTGGAGGGTGATCAGTTCTTGTATGTTCATTGCTTCTTGTACAAATGGTCCGGTCCGTCCACCGGAGTGCTGTAAAACATTAAATAAGGCGGGCAATACAGTACTTGACCAAAAACAGTACTGGCGGCCGGTTGACAATCTAACGTAAAACTCATCCAACTGTTCTGCAGTTGCCATGTTCCACTCATAGCGGCTGTATCGGCCATATTAAGCACATAGGTGCTGTCCTCATTTAAAGTTAGGGTCCAATTCAAGTAGGCATCATCGCTGTAAAATTCTCCATAACCGTAGGCCCGAACAAATTTCCAATCGTAACTACCTATTAATTCCGAGTGAAATTCGTCCATTATCCAGCCAGCATCATTGCTACATTCGAGTGTTTCTTGACAAATCTCGTTGTAGCGTTCGTTCGGGTCCTTTTTACAAGAGGTAAGAATAGCGGCCATACTTAGGCAAAAAAGTAGGTTCTTGATCATGCTCATCTTTTCTTGTTCAGGGGATGAAAACTAGCGATCTCTTCGCTCATTTTCTGGGCGCTAATATGGGTGTAAATTTCGGTCGTTGTAATGCTTTCGTGCCCCAAGAGTTGTTGCACGATACGTAAATCTGCACCGCCTTCCATTAAATGTGTGGCAAAGCTGTGTCTTAGGGTATGCGGGCTAATGTTTTTTCGAATGCCTGCTGCAGCGCTAAAATGCTTGAGTTTAAGAAAGACACTTTGTCTCGATAGCGCAGCGCCTCTATTACTCAAAAAGACCGTATCTGTATGCTGCGGTTTACAAGGTAAGTGGGGTCGCTCATACTCTAGATAGAGTTCAACAAACTTGATAGCACTCTTATGCACGGGTACAAGTCGCTGTTTATTGCCTTTACCGGTAACGATGATATACCCCTCCTTAAGGCGCAGCAGGGATCGCTTTAAGGTGCATACTTCACTCACACGCAGGCCACACGCATAGAGTAGTTCAATGATTGCTCGGTCTCTAGTTGCGTTCGCCTCATTCATTGGAATGGCTTCTAAAATGGCCTCCACTTCGTCCACACTCAAAACGGTGGGGAGCTTTCGCCCAACCTTGGGGTTTTCGAATAAAATGACGGGATCATCATCGCGCAATTCCTCTTCCTGTAGCCATTTGAAAAAGCCGCGCAGTGCACTTAGAATGCGCCCTTGCGATCTTGGGTTTGTGCCGCTGGCGTGGAGTTCTTCGAGGAAGTGTTGCACCTGCTTCGGACCCACCTTCAACGGCCCAAGATCGCAACTACGCTCCAAAAGGCGGAGGTCGCGAGAGTAGGCTGCGAGGGTGTTGTCGCTGAGGCCACGTTCAAACTTCAGATAGTCTTGGTAGCCCTGTATGGAATCGGTCCAATTCATTCGTCTAATTTCGCACTTCAAAGTGTAATTTAGCGTCATGCGTATTTTAATTCTCAACGGACCCAACCTCAATCTGCTAGGAAAGCGTGAGCCCGAGGTATATGGCGATCAGGACTTCCTATCGTTTTACGAGGAACTCATTGCCGTTTATGACGACGTGGCAAGTTTTGAATACCACCAGAGTAATGTGGAAGGCACCTTGATTGATCACTTGCAGGCGGCGGATGGAAACTTTGATGGCGTTTTGTTGAATGCAGGGGGCTATACCCATACCTCTGTGGCCTTGATGGACTGTATTGGAGCCATCGCTGTGCCAGTGGTCGAGGTGCATATTTCCAATCCGTTAGCACGCGAAGACTTCCGACACACAAGCCTTGTCGGTCAGCGTTGTATAGCTACGGTAAGTGGTTTTGGTCTAGATAGTTACAGGCTTGCGCTTGAAGGTCTATTGCACCGCTTAGAGGCTTGATTAAATAGCCATTGCTAAGATTTTCTCTACGTCGGCAGGGGTGATGTCTTTATGTTCGCCTAAGGAAACCCAACCATAATTATCGAGCTGTTTTGCGGCGCGCTTTTCAATACCTGTGGTATCGACTCCGTATTGGCTCAGTTTAGTATTGATACCTAATGAGTTGAAGAATGCCTCAGTGCGGTCGATTGCTTCGTGGGCTACATCAAAATCACTTCCGTCGAGTCCTAAAACACGACGTCCATACTGGGCGAGTTTAGCTTGTTTTTGTTCGAATTTATAGCGGTACATGCTAGGCAGCACAATAGCTAGGGTGCGTGCATGGTCGATGTTATACGCAGCGGTAAGTTCATGGCCAACAGCATGGATGCTCCAATCCGTTGGTACTCCTTTTTGAATAAGACCATTGAGCGCCATGTTACAGCTCCACATGAAGTTTGCTGCAGTATCATAATCGCTTGGGTCTTTCAGAAGTGGCTCAGCGATTTCCATCAAGGTGCTCAGAATACCTTCAGATATTCTGTCTTGAAGAGTTGCTGAGGTAGGGTAGGTCATGTATTGTTCCATCACGTGTGTGAAGGCGTCGACTAGGCCATTTGCCAGTTGTCGATGTGGTATACTAGCTACTACTGTCGGGTCTGAGATGGAGAATTGAGGAAATAGTCCAGGGCCGCCCATGCCTCTTTTTTGCCCAATGGAACGGCGGCTAATCACAGCACCACTGTTCATTTCTGAGCCCGTTGCTGGTAGGGTGAGCACAGTCCCAAAAGGCATACCTACTTCAGTGCGTATTCCTTTTGCGAGAATGTCCCAAGGTTCATTCCCTTCGTAAAGGGCTGCGGAGGCAAGAAACTTTGTTCCGTCTATGACTGAGCCACCACCTACTGCGAGTAAGAACGTGATGTTTTGTGATTTGATAATATCTAGTGCCTTGAGTAGCGTATCGTATTCGGGGTTCGCTTCAATGCCACCAAACTCGACAACCTCAAACTCCTGCAAGGCGCCACGCACGTTGTCGTAAACACCGTTTTGTTTGATAGAGCCACCACCATAGGTCATAAGGATCTTAGCGCCTTGTGGTATGAGTGTAGGGAGTTGTTCGTGAGCGTCCTTGCCGAAACAAAGATTAACTGGGTTGTATAAGTTGAAGTTGATCATGATGGCTGATTGTTTCCATCAAAAATAACCACAAAAGATGGGAGATGTTCAGCTTTAGAACTGGATGTATCTATCCTTTTTTGCACTGTAGATTTCGTCTACAGGAATCAAAATACCGGTTTCCTCCACCGCGCCGAAATCTTTGTTTACAAAGGTGCCAAAGGTCATCATCTTGGGACTCAGCGTCATGTATTGCTTTATTAGCGGTGGGACGCTTTCTCCATGCTCACCGACCATCTTGCCTAATTGGCGCAATCCATTTTTAAAACTCTTTTCGAAATCAGCAGGATCTATAGGAAAGCGCTCATCCATGTTCGGGAGGAATTCAACATCCGCCGCTACAGTAGGCGTCATTAGGCCAGCAGTATCCGGGAAGAAATGCTTTAAGAAACTCAAAACCATGTTTCTCGCTTCGCGATTGTAAGTAGGGTACATGGTTACTTTTCCGTAGAAGTATTTGAGGTGATCGTAACGCTTTACAATGGCGCCAAGTCCGTCCCAAATGTTATCAAGAGCGAATAGACCGCGCTTTGGATCAACGGCTGGTTGGTATTTTGGTTGTACCCAGCTACGGCCCAGCTCAATGCTGTGCGGAAGGTAGTTCTCGACAAATTCAGGAGTGAATGAGAAGTAATGACCCATACTTAGATCATGTTTCCAATCGCCCTTTTCAGCAACGACCTTTCCATCTATGAATCGGTATCCGCCAACAATCTCTTCTTCTTCAGGATTCCAAACGATGAGTTGCTGGTAAGGGATTTCACCTAAATCCATATCGTCAAGATCTACAGGGTTGCCAGTGCCTCCGTCCGCAGTTGCGAAGGTGAGTTCGCGCAATCTGCCAATCTCTTGAACAACATGCGGTGCATTGTGTGCATTCACAAAGTAAATCTCATTATTGAGCTTAGATGTGTATCGAACAAACTTATCTGAGGTAAGCTCCTTCTTTAAGTCTTCGACGGGAACAGCTGGACGTAGGTAACTGAGATCTTGCATGGTGCAAATATACCGCGCGATGCGGTACCATAGTTATTGCGGTAGTTTATAAACTTTACTCTTCACTTCGTATGCCCATTCATCATCCGTTTTGCTGCGATCTAGTGTTTCGGGAAGGATAGGAGCGCCGTAGGTGATCGTAATAGATTTCCCTTTTTGCTTTAATATTTCATCGACCAGGAAGAGCATCTCCAGATTTATTTTGATACCGAAAAACTTACGCAGCTTGGCGACGAAATAGAACCTGCGTGATAATCGGCCACTGATGTGTACCGGTACTATGGGTTTCTTGTAGCGTTTTGCCTTTGAAATGAACGTTTTCTTCCAATCTAGATCGCGAATGACTTTGTGTCTTGTCATGCGGCTTACGAGACCTGCGGGGAAAATAAATACTGCATTGTCACTTGCAAAGAGCTCGTCTACACGACGAATATTTTCACGGGGCGTAGCACCGAAAAGGTTGACTCCAACGAAAAGGCCGTTGAGGTTTTTCAACTGCATTAAAAGGTCGTTAACTAGGAACTTTACATCGTTGCGATAGCCACTAATACTGACCATGATGGCAAGTGCATCCGTTCCCCCAAGCGGGTGGTTGGCAGCGAATATTGCACCGCCTTGGGTAGGAATATTTTCCGCACCTACAGTGTGCACCGTGATGCCGGAATAATCAAGAAAATCTTTACAGAATTCAAAGTCACGCTTGCCCCCACTATTGCGCATGTATTCGTTCAAATAAGATTCGTGAACGATACGCTCTTTGAACCAATTGATTAGGAACTGTGGAAGAACGGCATGAATACCAGGGCTCTTATCTAGAATCGCCTGGTTAACGTCGATGAACTTTTCTTGGTTTGGCATGGATATGTTTAAGTAGGTGGCAAATTTAAGTAAAGTAAAAACTATCGTTTGATATTGTTTTCATAAACGTTAACCCACTGATCTACTGTCACTTTAGTGGCCAATTCTGCGATGAGTTCCATCGGGATGTCTTCGGGCTTTTTGAATCGGACACAACTTTTCCCCATGTCTAATTTCTTCTTGCTGTGTTTTGGGAATTCTTCCGTCCACCAGCTGTATAGCTCTGGTATGGCATAAATGCCCATATGGTATAAAGCGATGAAGTTCTTTTGCGATGCAATGGAGATGAATGGTAGTGGCTCTGCAGGTTTACAATGATAGCCATCAGGATAAATGCTGTGCGGAACCACGAAGGCGGGCATTCCGTACCCCAATCCTTCCGAAAAACCTTCCGGCAAGTTGGCTCTAAATACATCCATTAAGGCGTTGAACGCAGGCTTGCGCTCTTCAGGAATTTGACGGATGTAATCTGCAACACTGGTGGATGGAATTCGCATATTCTCAGTAGATTTAGGTATCCCAAAATACAACGGCCATGAAAAACATCCTCACCGGTACTTTGATTTTCTTTTCTTTACTCGGTTCGGCTCAGAACAAGCAAGTGGTTTTTGACCAAGATCCAAGAGGGTATCAGATTGCGAAAGTGTTGCCCTTCACACTTGCAACTAAAGGTGATACCACCGTTCAGCTTGAAGCGCGTTATGGGTTAGAAAATAATCAGGAGCGTTTCCGATTCATCTTCACGGTTAGCCATGAAGGCAGCATGTTTTACAAAACTGCCGACCATACCACATTAACCTTTCAGGGCGAAAATGGATCGGGTGAGGTCAAAAGTTTGGAGCCACTAACGTTTCAACCCAATTCCTTAGAATATCACTTCGTGTTTACCGCAGGCGATTTAGGCTATGAGGACAACGACATCAGCCTTCAGCGAATGGGAGGAATTCACACTGTTGTAATTCATCAACTGCCTGAAATGGATATGGTTTTTGAGCTGGAGGACGAGCAATACGTATTTCTCAAGGACCTCCAAAACTCATTGCGCGTGGCCTACCGTAAAGGAGATACTTCTGGTGGCTCAGCCATTAGAGGTTCCTTTGGGAATGAAAAATCTAATCGGAATACCAAGACTCAGAATACTCGAGGAAACCGACTCAAGCTTTAGTTTCCAAGCGCATCCAGCGCTGGCACTGCCACACCATTGAAGTTGAACAAGGCCTGATTCTCATAAGGACTGCCGTCTTGGGCTTGCGGTCCTTTGTACGCGACAAGCTCTCCGCCCCAGTAAATAAGTCCTGTACCTAGTGAGTCAGTTATAGCGCGTAATGATTCAATAAATGCTTGTTGGCCAGAGTAAGTCGCGGGGAAATCTGGATGAAGGTCTGATGCGCTGCCAATGTGGTTGTTGGTCCAATCATTCCAGTCCAATGTAAAGGCATATGAGGTTTCAACTATGGCTACCGGTCGTTGGAACGAATCAGCCAGTGAAAAACAAGTGTTCTCGAGTGTTTGAAGACTGCTGCCATGCCATCTCGGGTAGTAGCTCAGTCCTATCCAGTCGTAATCAAGGGAATCCACTGTTTGATAGAAACTCATGGCGCCGTCGTAACCAGCGAAATGTAGGATTGTACAAATGCTGGTATCTGCATCTTTTGCGCCTGAGATTCCGGCCTCCAATAGTTTTTGGAACGTCCCG
>CAJXTR010000022.1 GCA_913060465.1 uncultured Cryomorphaceae bacterium
TACACCGTATGGCTGAAGCAAACAAAGCATTCTCTCACTTTAGATTCTAATAGACAATATCATGGCAAAAGGAAATAGAGACTTAACGTATACTCGTAACATTGGTATTGCCGCTCACATTGATGCTGGTAAGACAACAACTACGGAACGTATTCTTTACTATACAGGTGTTAGCCACAAGATTGGTGAGGTTCACGATGGTGCTGCAACCATGGACTGGATGGAGCAGGAGCAAGAGCGTGGTATTACCATTACTTCAGCTGCAACACACTGTAACTGGCCATACAATGGTCAGAACTATGCAATTAATATCATTGATACTCCTGGACACGTTGATTTTACAGTGGAGGTAGAGCGTTCTTTACGCGTTTTAGATGGTGTTGTTGCATTATTCTCTGCGGTTGATGGTGTTGAGCCTCAATCAGAAACAGTTTGGCGTCAGGCGGATAAATACCGCGTACCACGTCTAGGATTCGTTAATAAAATGGACCGTCAAGGTGCAGACTTCTTTAACGTAGTAAACCAAGTGAAAGAAATGTTGGGTGGTAACCCAGTGGCTCTTCAGGTTCCTATTGGTGATGAAGCTGAATTCAAAGGCGTTGTTGATTTGATTAGCAAAAAGGCAATCATCTGGAACGAGGACGACATGGGTATGACCTATGAAGAAATCGAAATTCCTGCTGAATTAGTAGATCTTGTTGATGAGAAGCGTGCTGAACTTATTGAGGCGGTTGCTGAATACGACGAGAACTTGATGGAGAAATTCTTCGAGGACGAGACGAGCATCACCGAAGATGAAATCATCGCAGCGTTGCGTGCAGCGACTATCGATATGAGCATCATTCCTATGATGTGTGGCTCTGCATTTAAGAATAAAGGTGTTCAGGCTATGTTGGATGCAGTTATGCGTTACATGCCGTCGCCACTAGATGTTGAAGCTATCGAAGGTACTAACCCTGATACAGGTGCAGCGGATTCTCGCAAGCCTTCAGTTGACGAACCTTTCTCAGCGTTGGCGTTTAAGATCGCTACTGACCCATTCGTAGGTCGTTTGTGTTTCTTCCGCGTTTACTCTGGGTCATTGGATGCAGGTTCTTACGTTAAGAATACGCGTTCAGGTAAGAAAGAGCGTATCTCACGTATCTTCCAAATGCACTCGAACAAGCAAGAGCCAATCGACGCGATCACCGCCGGTGATATCGGTGCGGGTGTAGGTTTCAAGGATATCCGTACAGGAGACACTCTTTGTGACGAAAAGGCGCCAATTGTACTTGAATCAATGACTTTCCCTGAGCCAGTAATTGGTATTGCAGTTGAGCCTAAGTCAAAGGCCGATGTAGATAAAATGGGAACTGCTTTGGCAAAACTTTCTGAAGAGGATCCAACGTTCCGTGTTCAGACTGATGAGGCTTCGGGTCAAACAATCATTTCAGGTATGGGTGAGCTTCACTTGGACATTCTGATCGACCGTATGAAGCGTGAATTCAAAGTTGAAGTGAATGTTGGTGAGCCACAAGTAGAATACAAAGAAGCATTGACGAACGCTGCAAGTCACCGTGAAGTTTACAAGAAACAGACGGGTGGTCGCGGTAAGTTTGCTGATATCATTTTCGATATTTCTCCAGCGGATGAAGATTTTGAAGGTGAAGGTCTACAGTTCGTTAACGAAGTTAAAGGTGGTAACGTACCTAAAGAATTCATTCCTTCTGTGGAAAAAGGATTCGAGGCAGCAATGTCTAATGGTCCATTGGCAGGCTTTAAAGTAGACCGTATGAAGGTCGTATTGAAGGATGGTTCTTTCCACCCAGTGGATTCTGATCAGTTGTCTTTCGAGTTGGCGGCAAAACTTGGTTTCAAAGAGAGTGCACGTAAGTCTACTCCGGTAATTATGGAGCCAATAATGAAACTAGAAGCGGTTACTCCTGAAGAATACATGGGTGATATCGTTGGTGACTTGAACCGCCGTCGTGGTCAAGTTAACAACATGTCAGACCGTAACGGTGCTAAGGTAATCAAGGCCGATGTGCCACTTTCAGAAATGTTTGGTTACGTAACAACCCTACGTACGTTGAGTTCTGGTCGTGCGACTTCATCAATGGTGTTCTCTCACTACGCTGAATGTCCATCGAACATTGCAGAAAAGGTAATCGAAGAAACAAAAGCTTAATAATAGACGACAATGAGTCAAAAAATTCGCATCAAGCTTAAGTCTTACGATCACAACTTAGTAGATAAGTCTGCTGAGAAGATTGTTAAGACCGTGAAGAGTACTGGCGCTGTTGTAAATGGTCCAATTCCATTGCCAACAAACAAGCGCATTTACACGGTGCTCCGCTCACCTCACGTAAATAAAAAATCACGCGAGCAGTTCCAACTTAGCAATTACAAGCGTTTGTTGGATATCTACTCTTCTTCTTCAAAGACTATTGATGCTTTGATGAAGCTAGAGTTGCCAAGTGGTGTAGAAGTAGAAATCAAAGTCTAATAGACGTTTAAATTCCAGAAGAGATGCCAGGATTGATTGGTAAAAAAATCGGAATGACCAGCATTTTCAGCCCAGAGGGTAAGAACTTGCCATGTACCGTACTAGAGGTAGGGCCATGTGTTGTTACTCAGGTGAAATCTGAAGATGTCGATGGTTACAATGCGATCCAACTAGGTTGGGGAGAAGCGAAGGATAAGAATACTTCGAACGCATTGAAAGGGCACGTATCCAAAGCGGGTACCTCTGCTAAAAGAAAATTAGTAGAATTCAACGATTTCGAAGGTGAGTTCACATTAGGTCAAGTGATCGGTGTTGACATCTTCGAAGAGGGCGAGTTTGTTGATGTAGTTGGTACATCAAAAGGTAAAGGCTTCCAGGGTGTTGTTAAACGTCACGGTTTTGGTGGTGTTGGACAGGCTACTCACGGTCAGCACAACCGTCTTCGCGCTCCAGGTTCTATCGGTGCGGGTTCAGATCCATCACGTGTATTCAAGGGTATGCGAATGGCTGGTCGTATGGGTGGCAAGCGTGCGAAGGTTCAAAACTTGGTTGTTTTGAAGGTAGATGCTGAGAAGAACTTGCTCGTAGTTAAAGGTTCCGTACCAGGAGCTAAGAATTCAACTGTAATTATTGAGAAGTAATGGAATTCAAGGTATTAGACATCAACGGTAAGGAGACCAAAAATAGCGTTCAGTTAGACGCTTCTATATTTGGTATTGAGCCTAACAGCCATGTGATCTACTTGGATGTGAAGCAGTACTTGGCGAATGCTCGTCAAGGTACGCACAAGTCTAAAGAGCGTGGTGAAGTTAACCGCACAACTAAAAAGCATCACAAGCAAAAAGGTACTGGTGGCGCTCGTGCAGGTTCTTTGAAATCTCCAATTCAAAAAGGCGGTGGTACAGTTTTCGGACCGCGTCCACGTAACTACGGCTTTAAATTGAACAAGAAGGTGAAGCAATTGGCTCGTAAGTCAGCATTGTCAATCAAGGTTAAATCAGATAATTTGAAGGTCGTTGAGAACTTCACTTTCGATGCGCCTAAGACGAAAAGCTTTATCAACTTATTGGCAGCGTTTGGGTTAGACAAGAAAAAATCGCTATTCGTCATTGGTGATTACGATAAAAACCTATATTTGTCATCCCGCAATTTGACAGGGGTTAAAGTTGTAAACGCCTCAGAATTAAGCACTTACGATATTATGAACGCTTCAGAAGTAGTTCTTTCAGTAGGGGCAGTTGAGAAAGTTACAGCAATTTTAAGCTAACGAGCAATGGATATTTTAATTAAACCCATCATTACAGAGAAAGCAACTGAGTTGAGCGAAGATCAAAATGTCTACGCTTTCCAAGTAGCTCGTTCTGCAAACAAGGTGGAAATAAAAAAGGCTGTAGAGGCATTCTATGGCGTTAATGTAGAAAGTGTTCGCACAGCTATCGTTCCTGCAAAATTCCAGACTAAGTACACTAAGGCTGGTTTAGTAAGAGGACGTAAATCAGCGTATAAAAAGGCGTTGGTTAAAGTAGCAGGTGGGGAGACCATTGATTTATACGGTAATATCTAATAACAATGGGTGTTAAGAAACTAAAACCAATTACTCCCGGTCAGCGTTTCCGCGTAGTCAACGACTTTGAGCAAGTTACGGCAGCGAAACCAGAAAAGAACCTTGTAAAAGGTAAGACCAAGAGTGGTGGTCGTAACAACAGCGGGCGCATGACAATGCGTTACGTTGGTGGTGGCCACAAGCAAAAAGTGCGTTCAGTTGATTTCAAACGTGATAAGTTTGGTATCCCTGCAACAGTAAAATCTATTGAGTACGATCCACTACGTTCAGCATACCTGATGCTTTTAGTATACGCGGATGGAGAGAAGCGTTACTCGGTAGCAGTTAACGGCGTTAAAGTCGGTCAAACCTTGGTAAGCGGCAAAGGCAGCGCTCCAGAAGTAGGGAATGCTTTGTATCTAAGTGATATTCCACTCGGTACGATTATTTCAAACATTGAGATGCGTCCTGGTCAAGGAGCAATCATTGCTCGTTCTGCAGGTACTTTCGCACAGCTTTTGGCTCGTGAAGGTAAATATGCAATCATCAAAATGCCTTCAGGTGAGACTCGCATGATTTTGACAACATGTATCGCGACAATCGGTACCGTAAGTAACTCGGAGCACATGCTTCAAGTGAGCGGTAAAGCTGGTCGTAGCAGATGGCAAGGTCGTCGTCCTCGTGTACGTGGTGTTGTAATGAACCCAGTTGATCACCCGATGGGTGGTGGTGAAGGTCGTGCTTCAGGGGGTCACCCACGTTCTCGTAACGGTATCCCAGCGAAAGGTTACAAGACTCGTACTCCTAAGAAGGCTACGAATAAGTATATCATCGAACGTAGAAAGAAATAATCTGAAAGTATATGGCACGTTCGCTTAAAAAAGGTCCTTACATCCACTACAAGCTTGAGAAAAAAGTCTTGGCTAACGTGGAAAGTGGTAAGAATACAGTGATCAAAACTTGGTCACGTGCATCTATGATTTCACCGGATTTTGTAGGTCAAACTATCGGTGTTCATAACGGTAAAACTTTTGTTCCTGTTTATGTAACTGAGAACATGGTTGGTCACAAATTGGGTGAATTTTCTCCAACGCGTAACTTCCGCGGACACGGAAAGAATAAGAAGTAAGAGATGGGAAGTAGAAAGAAACAATCGGCTGACGCGCTCAAGGCAGCGAAGAAAGCCATCGCGATTGCAAAGCTTAATGATTGCCCAACGTCTCCACGTAAAATGCGTTTGGTTGCAGACCAAATTCGTGGGGTAGAGGTTGAAAAAGCACTAGCCATCCTAAAGTATAGCCCAAAAGAGGCTTCTAATCGTCTTGAGAAACTTTTGTTGAGTGCACTTGCTAACTGGCAAGCGAAAAACGAAGGTGCCAACATGGAAGAAGCTGGTTTGGTAGTTAAAGAGATCTCTGTAGATAGTGGTCGTATGTTGAAGCGTATTCAAGCAGCACCTCAAGGTCGTGCTCACAGAATTCGTAAGCGCAGCAACCACGTTACGTTGATCGTAGGTAGTAAAGAATCTTAAGAAAGGGAAGAATGGGACAAAAAACCAACCCTATTGGTAATCGTTTAGGTATCATCCGTGGCTGGGATAGCCAGTGGTACGGTGGTCGTAAATACGGCGATAAAATCGCTGAGGATGCCAAGATCAGAAATTATTTGTACGCTCGTCTTTCAAAGGCAAGTATCAGCAGAATTATCATCGAGCGCACATTGCGTTTGGTTACTGTTACCATCACTACGGCTCGTCCAGGTGTGATTATCGGTAAAGGTGGTCAGGAAGTTGATAAACTGAAGGAAGAATTGAAAAAATTGACTGGCAAGGAGGTTCAGATCAATATTTACGAAATCAAACGTCCAGAATTGGATGCGAAATTAGTAGCAGATTCAATCGCTCGTCAGATCGAAGGTCGTGTTAGCCACCGTCGTGCAATCAAAATGGCAATCAGCGCTTCAATGCGTATGGGTGCTGAGGGTATCAAAGTAATGATCTCTGGTCGTGTAAACGGCGCTGAGATGGCACGTTCAGAAATGTACAAAGATGGTCGTACACCTTTGAGTACTTTCCGTGCAGATATCGATTACCATTTGAGTGAAGCACACACCACTTATGGTCGTCTTGGTATCAAGGTATGGATTATGAAAGGTGAGGTATATGGTAAGCGTGATTTGAGTAACCAACTTGGCACTACTAAGGGAGCTAAGGGTTCAGGTCGTGGGAAGCGTAGTAACCGTAAATAAGATTTAGAGAGATGTTACAGCCAAAACGCACAAAACATAGAAAGGTCTTTAAAGGTAAGATGAAAGGTGTATCTCAACGTGGTGCACAGTTGACTTACGGCGCTTACGGACTAAAGTCTTTGGACGCTAAATGGATCACTGCTCGTCAGATTGAAGCAGCTCGTATTGCGGCAACGCGTTATATGAAACGTGAGGGTCAGATGTGGATTCGCATCTTCCCGGACAAGCCAATCACGAAGAAACCACTCGAGGTACGTATGGGTAAAGGTAAAGGTGGTGTAGAATACTACGCTGCAGTTGTTAAGCCAGGTCGTATCATGTTTGAAATGGACGGTATTCCATTGGAAGTAGCTCAAGAGGCATTGCGTCTTGCGGCTCAGAAGCTTCCAGTTCGTACTAAGTTCATCGTACGTAGAGATTTACAACAGTAAGAATCATGAAGTACACTGAAATTAAAGAATTGACGACTGCTGAATTGGCAGAGCGTTTGGCTGAAGAGAAAGCCAACTACACGAACATGAAGTTGACTCATGCATTGAGCCCTGTTGAGAATCCAATGCAGATTCGTGAAGCTAGAAAAACAATAGCTCGTTTGAGCACAGAATTGAGTACTCGCTCAGAAGAATAAGAGTATCATGGAGAATACAAGAAACTTGCGTAAAGAGCGTATCGGCGTCGTTTCCAGCAATAAGATGGATAAATCTGTTGTGGTAAGCGTTGAACGTAAAGTAAAGCACCCTAAGTACGGGAAGTTTGTGAAGTTTACGAGCAAATTCCATGCTCATGACGAAGCGAATGATTGTAACGAAGGCGATACAGTAAGAATTATGGAGACTCGTCCATTGTCCAAGACTAAAAACTGGAGAGTGGTTGAAGTTATCGAAAGAGCTAAGTAATCATGGTACAGACAGAATCAAGATTAAGAGTAGCCGATAATACAGGTGCCAAAGAAGTTTTGGTAATCCGTGTATTGGGCGGTACCAAGAGAAGATACGCTAGTGTAGGCGACAAGATCGTAGTTACTGTAAAAGAGGCAACTCCTGCAGGTAACGTAAAGAAGGGTCAAGTATCGACTGCTGTAGTAGTACGTGTAAAAAAAGAAGTGCGTCGTCCAGATGGATCTTACATCCGTTTTGATGATAACGCTTGTGTATTATTGAATACTTCTGGTGAAATGAGAGGAACTCGTGTTTTTGGTCCTGTTGCGCGTGAATTGCGTGACAAGCAATACATGAAGATTGTTTCTCTAGCACCTGAGGTACTTTAATCTTAACGACAACCGATTAAGATGGGAAAGTTAAAAATTAAAAAAGGCGATAACGTAAAGGTGTTGGCTGGTACCTCGAAAGGGGAGCAAGGTCGTATCATCCGCGTTATTCCTAAGATGAATCGTGTAGTGGTAGAGGGTGTTAACATGATTAAGAAGCACCAGAAGCCAAGCGCTACGAATCCACAAGGGGGTATTGTAGAAATGGAGGCTCCAATTCACATTTCAAATGTTGCGTTGGTAGATCCTTCTTCAAACGAAGCTACACGTGTTGGTAGAAAAATGGATGATAACGGTAACCTAGTACGTTACGCTAAAAAATCCGGCGAGGTATTATCGTAATGAGTATGACACCGAGATTAAAAACTAAGTACAACGAAGAGATTGTACCAAAGTTGAAGGAAGAATTCAACTACGCAAACATCATGATGGTTCCAAAATTGGACAAAATCGTGGTTAGCCAAGGTGTTGGTGCTGCTGTAGCTGATAAAAAGTTGGTTGACCAAGCAGTTGCAGAAATGACAACTATTACTGGTCAAAAAGCTGTACCTACTAAGTCTAAGAAGGACGTGAGTAACTTTAAGTTGCGTAAAGGGATGCCTATTGGTGCTCGTGTAACGCTTCGTGGAGAGCGCATGTACGAATTCTTGGATCGTTTGGTAAGTGCTTCATTACCGCGTATACGCGATTTTCAAGGTATCAAGGCTTCAGGTTTTGATGGTCGTGGTAACTACACTTTCGGTATTACAGAGCAAATCATCTTCCCTGAGATTGATATCGATAAAGTAAATCGTATCACAGGTATGGATATCACTTTTGTTACTTCTGCTCCTACGGATAAAGAAGCAAAAGCATTATTAACGGCATTTGGTCTACCATTTAAAAAATAAAGGAAATGGCAAAAGAATCAATGAAGGCCCGTGAGGTCAAGCGCGCAAAACTAGCTGCTAAGTACGCTGCAAAGCGTGAAGAGCTAAAAGCTGCTGGAGATTACGAAGGGTTGCAAAAGCTCCCGAAGAATGCTTCTCCTGTTCGTGGTAGAAACCGTTGTAAGTTAACTGGACGTCCTCGTGGGTATATGCGTCAGTTTGGTATTTCACGTGTTACGTTCCGTGAAATGGCGAACCAAGGTTTGATCCCAGGAGTAAAGAAAGCTAGCTGGTAAATTTTTAGAAAAGGTATTATGTATACAGATCCAATTGCAGATTTCTTAACGCGTATTAGAAACGGCCAAACTGCTGGCTTGCGTGTTGTTGAAATGCCTTCAAGCAAGACTAAGGTAGCTATTTCAGAGATTTTGAAAGATCAAGGTTATATCCATGATTTCAAGGTTGAGGAAGTTGCTCCACAGAATGTTTTGAAGATTGCTTTGAAATATGATAGAGTTACTAAGACTCCTGCTATACGTGAGATTAAGCGCGTAAGTAAGCCAGGTCTTCGTCAGTACAAATCAAGTGGTGAACTTCCACGCGTTAAAAACGGTTTGGGTGTTGCTGTCGTGAGTACCTCAAAAGGAGTAATGACTGATAAGCAGGCCCGCAAAGAAAATGTTGGGGGTGAAGTGCTTTGTACAGTTAGCTAATTAAATAAAGATTATGTCAAGAATAGGTCAAGCACCAATTGCCGTGCCTTCAGGCGTAGATGTTACCATCAATGGTAATACCGTTACTGTGAAAGGAAAGCTAGGTGAGCTTACTCAAGAATTAGAGGGAGGCATCACCGCAAAAATGGAGGACAACGTTATCGTAGTAGAGCGTCCTTCAGAAGCAAAAGATCATAAAGCTAAGCATGGTTTGTACCGTGCATTGATTAACAATATGGTTGTAGGAGTAAGCGAAGGCTTCTCTCATACCTTGGAGTTGATTGGTGTAGGTTACCGTGCAAGTAACCAAGGTCAAGTTTTGGACCTTTCGTTGGGTTACTCTCATAACTTCTTGTTTGGAATTCCATCGGAAGTTAAGGTAGAGACAACCATGGAAAAAGGTAAGGCACCAACTGTAACGCTTACATCTCACGATAAGCAACTTTTGGGCGCTATTACTGCTAAAATCCGCTCACTTCGTAAGCCAGAACCATACAAAGGAAAAGGTGTGAAGTTTAAGGGTGAAGTAATTCGTAGAAAAGCAGGTAAATCTGCAGCTAAATAATAGATAAGAGATGGCATTAACTAAGGCAGAAAGAAGACTTCGCATCCGTAGAAGAATTCGTAAGGTAGTTACCGGTACAGCACAGAAGCCTCGTCTATCTGTATTCAGAAGTAACAAGGAAATTTACGCTCAATTGATTGACGATGTTAATCAAACGACATTGTTGTCTTTCTCTTCACGTAGTAAAGAGTTGGAAGGTGCAACAGGTACCAAGAGCGATAAGAGCTTCCAAGTAGGTCAAGGCCTAGCTAAATTGGCAGCTGAGAAAGGAATAACTGAAGTTTGTTTCGACCGTGGTGGTTACTTGTACCATGGACGTGTTAAACAATTGGCTGAAGGCGCTCGTGAAGGCGGCTTGAAATTCTAAAATGGCGAATACAATGCACAACGCACGAAAAGTAAAGCCTACGGGTATTGAATTGGTTGATCGCTTGGTAGCGGTAAACCGTGTAACTAAAGTAAATAAAGGTGGTCGCACTTTCAGTTTCTCTGCAATCGTTGTTGTAGGTGACGAAAAAGGTACTGCGGGTTACGGAACTGGTAAATCTAAAGAGGTTAGTGAAGCTATTGCAAAGGCAGTGGAAGATGCTAAGAAAAACCTATATAGATTCCCACTTGTAAAATCTACTATTCCTCACGAAGAGAACGGTAAGTTCGCTGGCTCACGAGTATTCCTACGTCCTGCATCAAGCGGTACTGGGGTAATCGCTGGTGGTGCAATGCGTGCAGTTCTTGAAAGTGTTGGTGTACACGATGTACTTGCAAAGAGCAAGGGATCGTCTAACCCACAGAACGTTGTTAAGGCGACTTTCGACGCACTTGGAAAGATGCGTGATGTTAAGGCGGTCGCTAAAACACGCGGTATCTCTGTAGATAAAGTCTTCAACGGTTAATCTTTTTAGAAATGGGAAAGATCAAGATCACACAGACACGCAGTGTCATTGGACGTACAGCAAGACAAAAAGCTACTATGGTTGCCCTAGGCTTGCGTAAGATGAACGCTTCTGTTGAAGTAGAAGCAACTCCTCAAGTTTTGGGGATGGTTCGCAAGGTTAGTCACCTTGTAGAAGTAGTTGAACTTTAATAAACAATAGATAAAATGGATTTATCAAATCTTCAACCTGCGAAGGGTGCAACCCACAGCCGTAAGCGAGTAGGTAGAGGTGAAGGCTCCGGACACGGAGGTACCTCTACGCGCGGACACAAGGGTGCACAGTCGCGTTCAGGTTACAGCCGTAAAATTGGCTTTGAAGGTGGTCAAATGCCACTTCAACGTCGTGTTCCTAAGTTCGGATTCACGAATCCAAACCGTGTCGAGTACAAAGGACTAAACTTGGATACACTCCAGGCTCTAGTAGAAGCTAAGAAACTAACATCAACTATTACTTTCGAAGACCTAGTAAACAATGGTCTAGTTGGTAAGAAAGAATTGGTTAAGGTTCTTGGTCGTGGTGAATGTACCATGAAACTAGATATTACTGCTCACGCATTTAGTAAATCAGCTGTTGCTGCCCTTGAAGCTCAAGGCGGTTCTGCTACGACACTATAATCGCAATGAAAAGATTCGTAGAGACCATAAAAAATATCTGGAGCATCGAAGAGTTGAAGAATAAGATTCTTACTACTCTTGGCTTGCTTTTGATATATAGAATTGGTTCGACGGTTCTGCTTCCTGGTGTTGATCCACAGAGTTTAACTCAATTACAAGCACAGACCGCTGAAGGTTTGTTGGGAGTATTGAATGCATTTACCGGTGGTGCTTTTTCTCGCGCCTCTGTAATGGCTCTAGGTATCATGCCTTACATTTCTGCATCGATCATCATTCAGTTGATGGGTATGGCTGTTCCGGCTGTACAGAAAATGCAGAAAGATGGAGAAAGCGGACGCCGCAAGTTGAATCAAATCACTCGTTATCTGACAATTTTGATTGCAGGTGTTCAAGCACCATCTTACTTGGCGAACCTAGGTGCGCAAGGTGTTGAACTTACGTTGAACCCAGGGACTTTCTGGTTCCTAGCATGGGTAACCCTAACAACGGGTACCATCTTTGCAATGTGGTTAGGTGAGCGCATCACAGACAAAGGAATTGGAAATGGTATTTCCCTACTCATTATGGTTGGGATTATCGCGACTCTTCCTCAGTCCTTCTTGCAAGAGCTTTCATCTCAGGTAAACCAGGGTGCTGGATGGGTTGCATTCATCATTGAATTGTTCGCATTGTTCGTTATTACAATGTTTGCAATTGCTTTGACTCAGGCAGTACGCCAAATTCCGGTACAATATGCAAAGCAAGTTGCTGCTGGTGGTCGTGCCGCTGCTACTCCTTCTGCACGTCAGTACTTGCCTTTGAAGGTTAACGCTGCTGGCGTTATGCCTATCATTTTTGCTCAAGCAATCATGTTCATCCCAATCACAGTACTTCAGTACAGTGGTACGGAGAGTGATGGTGCGAGCTGGTTAATTACTGTATTTGGGAATATCCAAGGCTTGTGGTACAATTTGACATTTGCTTTGTTGATTATCGTATTTACCTATTTCTACACAGCGATTCAGGTAAACACAAATAGCATTGCGGATGATCTAAAGCGTAATGGTGGTTTTGTTCCAGGTATTAAGCCTGGTGCACCTACTGCAGAGTTTTTGGATACTGTTTTAAGTAGAATAACATTCCCTGGTTCATTGCTGTTGGCTGTTATTGCTATCCTACCAGCAGTAGCTATGGTAGTAGGACTTAATACACAGTGGGCATACTTCTATGGTGGTACATCATTGTTAATTACAGTGGGTGTTATCCTAGATACGCTTCAACAAGTTGAAAGCTACTTGCTGAATAGACACTACGATGGACTCATGAAGTCAGGTAAGTTAAGAGGTAGAAACACACAAAGTACTTTTAGTTAATATGGCGAAGCAAAGCGCAATAGAACAAGACGGTACAGTAACAGAAGCATTGTCAAATGCAATGTTTCGTGTGGAACTTGAAAATGGTCATGTTGTGACTGCGCATATCTCGGGTAAAATGAGAATGCACTACATCAAGCTTCTACCAGGTGATAAAGTAAAACTTGAAATGAGTCCTTACGATTTAACAAAGGCTCGTATAACGTACAGATACTAAAGAAATGAAAGTAAGAGCATCAATTAAAAAGCGTAGCGCGGATTGTAAGATCGTTCGCCGTAAAGGACGCTTATATGTTATTAACAAAAAGAACCCCAAGTTCAAGCAACGTCAGGGTTAACCAATAATAGAAAAGAAAGACTATGGCAAGGATTGCAGGTGTAGACTTACCAAGAAGTAAGCGTGGTGTTATTGGCCTGACGTACATCTTCGGTGTCGGCTTGAGCCGTTCAAAGGAGATTCTCGCAAAGGCTGGGGTAAGTGAAGATGTAAAGGTTCAGGATTGGACTGATGACCAGTTGACAGTTATTCGTGGAATTATCGCAGATGAGTACCGCGTTGAGGGTGAATTGCGTTCAGAAGTTCAGTTGAACATTAAGCGTATGATGGATATCGGTTGTAACCGAGGAATTCGTCACCGTTTAGGTCTACCTCTACGTGGACAGCGTACCAAAAACAACTCTCGTACTAGAAAGGGTAAGAGAAAAACGGTTGCTAACAAGAAGAAAGCAACTAAATAATAGTTAGTTATGGCTAAGAAACAGACTAAGCAAGTAAAGAAGCGTAAAGTACGCATCGAAGCAATGGGCGAGGCGCACATTGGTTCTTCTTTCAACAATATTATTATTTCATTAACCAACGCTCAAGGACAAGTTATTTCTTGGTCTTCAGCTGGTAAAATGGGATTCCGTGGCTCAAAGAAAAACACTCCTTATGCAGCTCAGATGGCTGCAGAAGATTGTGGTAAAGTAGCTTTGGAAGCAGGTTTGAAAAAGGTAAAGGCTTACGTTAAGGGTCCAGGTAACGGTCGTGAGAGCGCGATTCGTACACTTCACAACCTTGGTATTGAGGTGGTAGAAATCATTGATATCACTCCAACTCCACACAACGGTTGTCGTGCACCTAAGAAACGTCGCGTTTAATTTTTAAAGAAGAACGAATTATGGCAAGATATAGAGGACCAAAAACTAAGATCGCTCGCCGCATGGGTGAGCCAATCTTCGGCCCAGATAGCTCTTTCGAAAAGCGTAAGTACCCTCCAGGACAACACGGTAACAACCGTCGTCGTGGGAAGAAAAGTGAATACGCGGTTCAGTTAGAGGAGAAGCAAAAAGCAAAATACACCTACGGTATCCTTGAGCGTCAGTTTGCTCGTATGTTTGACAAAGCTTCACGTAGCAAAGGCAAAACAGGTGATGTTTTGTTGCAGTTGTGTGAAAGCCGTTTGGACAATGTAGTATTCCGTTTAGGATTGGGGAGAACGCGTGATGCGGCTCGCCAGTTGGTAGGTCACCGTCACATTACTCTAAATGGTGAAGTGGCAAATATTCCATCGATGATGGTTAAGCCAGGTGATGTTGTTGCAGTGCGTGAGAAATCAAAGTCAATGACTGTGATCACAGATGCACTCGCAGGATCTGCTGCGCAGTACCCATGGTTGGAGTGGAACGAGAGTAAAATGGAAGGTACATTCTTGAATGTTCCATCACGTGATGCAATTCCTGAAAACATTAAGGAGCAGTTGATCGTCGAATTGTACTCTAAGTAATAATCACCTTATACTCAATTATATGGCTATCCTTAATTTCCAAAAGCCCGATAAAGTAATCATGAACTCTTCAACTGATACTAGTGGTCAGTTCGAGTTTCGCCCCTTGGAGCCAGGTTATGGTCTCACAGTAGGTAATGCGCTTCGCAGAGTGTTGCTTTCAGGTTTAGAAGGTTTTGCCTTGACTTCCTTGAGAATTGAAGGTGTTGACCACGAATTCAGTACAATCGACGGTGTAGTTGAGGACGTTACTGAAATCGTATTGAACTTGAAGCAGGTTCGCTTTAAACAACAAATTGACGGTATGGATACTGAAACAGTTAAGTTTTCAGTTTCTGGTAAAGAGCAATTGTTGGCAGGGGATCTAGCTTCTCATATCAGTGCATTCCAAGTATTGAATCCTGACTTAGTGATCTGTAATATGGACGCAGGCGTTAGCTTGACCATGGAGGTTGTTATTGAGAAAGGACGTGGATACGTTGGTGCTGAGTTCAATAAGAAAGCAGACGCTCCAGTAGGAACAATCGCTCTAGATAGTATTTACACTCCAATTAAGAATGTTAAGTACTCGGTAGAAAACTACCGTGTTGAGCAAAAGACTGACTTCGAAAAGCTTGTTCTTGAGATCGAATCAGACGGTTCTATCCATCCTAAGGATGCATTGACAGAGGCTGCAAAGATTTTGATTCACCACTTTATGTTGTTCAGCGATGAGCGCATCAGCTTGGAGGATGAAGAGACTTCAGAGGCAGAATCTTACGATGAAGAAGCATTGCACATGCGTCAACTTTTGAAAACAAAACTTCATGATATGGACCTAAGTGTTCGTGCTTTGAACTGTTTGAAAGCTGCAGAAGTTGATACTCTAGGTGACTTGGTTACCTACTCGAAGGCTGATTTAATGAAGTTCCGCAACTTTGGTAAGAAGTCTTTGACTGAATTAGAAGAATTAGTTGAAAGTAAAAACTTGAGCTTTGGTATGGATATTTCCAAGTACAAGCTCGATAAAGAATAAGCATGAGACACGGTAAGAAAGTAAATCACTTAGGTAGAAAAGCTGCGCACAGAAAGGCTATGTTGAGCAACATGGCATGTTCACTAATCGAGCACAAGCGCATCAACACAACCGTTCAGAAGGCTAAGGAATTGCGTAAGGTGGTTGAGCCATTGATTACGCGTTCTAAAGAAAACTCTACACACAACCGTCGTATTGCATTCGCTGTACTAGGTCAGAAAGAAGTAGTAACAGAGTTATTCTCAGTTGTTGCTCCTAAAGTTGGTGATCGTCCAGGAGGATATACTCGTATTATTAAAACGGGTAATCGTCTAGGAGATAATGCAGAAATGTGTATGATCGAATTGGTAGACTTCAATGAGATGTACGGTAAAGATGAGAAGAAGAAAACTACTCGTCGTAGCCGCCGTGCAAAAGCTACAACTGAAGCTCCAGCTGTTGAGGCTGCAGTAGAAGAAGTTGCTGAGGAAGCTCCAGCGGTTGAAACTAAAGAGGAATCTGCTGAATAAGAAGATATAATGCACCAAATAGGTCATTGTTAATTAACTTTGGGGGGAATTGGGCGTAGCCTAATTCCCCCTTTTTTTGAATACAACTACACATGAAGAACGCCGCGAAAAAAGCAGTCTTGTTATTAGAAGATGGAACGTTGTTTCACGGGTCCTCCACGGGCTTGGATGGAACGGCATACGGTGAGATCTGTTTCAATACAGGTATGACCGGGTATCAAGAAATTTTTACTGACCCAAGTTATTTTGGTCAGTTGATGGTGATGGCTACATCACACATCGGTAACTATGGCGTTCATGCTGAAGAAGTAGAAAGTGGCAAAATTCAGATTGCAGGTTTAATAACTAAGAACTTTAGTGAAGTAGCATCTCGCGCGGGAAAAAGTGATAGCCTTTACGGTTATTTCGAAAAGCAAAACAAAGTTGCAATCGCAGATATAGATACTCGAGCGTTGGTTCGCCATATTCGTGATGCCGGTGCAATGAATGCCGTAATTTCTACTGAGATCTTTGAGGTTGAAGCGTTGAAGGCTGAATTGGCCAAATGTCCTTCCATGGAGGGCTTAGCGTTGGCGCCGATAGTGAGTACAAAAGAAGCATACGAGGTAGGCCCTGAAGATAGTGAAGTACGTATTGCAGCACTTGATTTGGGGATTAAGAATAATATCGTTCGTTGCATGACTGAACGTGGTGCTCGAGTGAAAGTATTCCCATATAACACTTCGTTGGAAGAGATGATGGCTTGGAATCCTAATGGATTGTTCTATTCGAACGGTCCTGGTGATCCCGCAGCATCACCAGAAGTGGTAGAAGAAGTAGCTAAGGGAATTGGTTCTGGATTGCCGGTTTTTGGAATTTGTTTGGGACACCAGATGATTGCATTGGCTAGTGGTCTAAGCACCTACAAGATGCACAACGGTCACCGCGGAATTAATCACCCAGTGAAGAATGTTGAAACAGGTCTTGGTGAAATTACCTCCCAAAACCATGGTTTTGTGGTACGTATGGAGGATGTAGAGAAATCGGACAAGGTTTCACTTACCCACATTCACTTGAATGATCAAACTGTCGCTGGTATTAAGCGTACGGATGCAAATTGCTTCTCAGTTCAATACCACCCTGAGGCTTCGCCAGGTCCACACGATAGTAGATACTTATTTGACCAATTCATAGGAGAAATTAAGAACCACGCTTCCGCGAATTAAAATTGAACTAACACTCTAAACTCAAAAATTATGTCTGTTATTACGCATGTACATGCTAGACAAATCCTTGATTCTCGCGGTAACCCTACTGTGGAAGTTGATGTAATCACCTCAACTGGTGCAATGGGTCGCGCAGCTGTTCCATCTGGTGCTTCGACTGGTATTCACGAGGCGGTAGAACTTCGCGATGAAGACCCATCATACTACATGGGTAAAAGCGTTTTGAAGGCAGTTGAAAATGTAAATGATATCATCGGTCCAGAATTGGAAGGTGAGATTGTGACTGAGCAAGCGGCTATTGACCAAATCATGTTGGATTTGGACGGCACTGAAAATAAAGGAAAGCTAGGAGCCAATGCAATTCTAGCAGTGTCTTTGGCTGTAGCTAAAGCGGCCGCGGAGAGCACGGGTCAACCTTTGTACCGTTACATTGGTGGTGTCAACGCTCGTACGTTGCCAGTTCCTATGATGAACATCTTGAACGGTGGTTCACATGCTGATAACTCAATCGATTTCCAAGAATTTATGGTAATGCCTTTCGGTGCTGAATCATTCAGCCAGGCATTGCGTATGGGAACTGAGGTATTCCACAACTTGAAGAAAGTATTGAAGAGCAAAGGATACTCAACAAACGTAGGTGATGAAGGTGGTTTTGCTCCATCAATTGGATCTAACGAAGAAGCACTAGAAATCATCCTTGAGAGTATTGAGAAGGCAGGTTACACGCCTGGTAAGGATATCTGGATTGCGATGGATGCGGCAGCCTCTGAATTCTACAATGAAGAGAAAGGAAAATATGTATTCCACAAGAGCGATGGTCGTGAATTGACCTCGGATGAAATGGTTGAGTATTGGGCTACTTGGATTGAGAAATACCCTATTGCTTCTATTGAGGATGGTCTTCATGAAGATGATTGGGCAGGTTGGGCGAAGCTTCACGCTAAGATTGGTGACCGAGTTCAGTTAGTCGGTGATGATTTATTCGTGACGAATGAGAAACGTGTAGCTCGCGGTATTGAAGAGGGTAGTGCCAATTCAGTGCTGGTTAAAGTGAACCAGATTGGTACGCTTACCGAGACCATCAATACGGTGACTTTGGCGAACCGTCACCAAATGACTGCTGTAATGTCGCACCGTAGTGGTGAGACTGAGGATGCTACAATTGCAGACTTGGCGGTTGCCTTAAATACAGGTCAGATTAAGACGGGATCGGCATCGCGCTCTGACCGCATGGCAAAATACAATCAGTTGCTTCGTATCGAAGAAGAGCTCGGTGATAGAGCAGTTTTCTTGGGTACCAACTTCCCATATTTGAAATAACCCCAAAAACCACCTATCATGGACAAGATAAAAGAGCAGTTCAGAGATATTTTCCCAGGCATTGTTGCTGATACCAAGGCATTCTTGAAAGAGAATTCAGACAAGACCATTGGAGAAATCAAAGTAGGTCAATTGTATGGCGGTATGCGCGGTATGCCGGCTTTGATTTGTGAGACCTCAAAATTGGATCCTGAGGAAGGAATTCGATTCCGTGGGTACAGCATCCCTGAATTGCAGCAAAAACTTCCGAAGTATCCAGGAGGTGAGCAGCCATTACCAGAAGGTTTGTTCCACTTGATGTTGATGAATGAGATTCCGACTGAGGATCAAGCGCGTCGACTTAGTAATGCTTGGGTACGTAGAAGTAATGTTCCCGTGCACGTATTCAAGGCTATTGATGCATTACCTAATCGGACACACCCGATGACCCAGTTTTCTATTGCTATCATGGCAATGAGAACTGAAAGCGAATTTGCTAAGGCATATTTAGACGGTGTTTCGAAGTCAGAATACTGGGATGCGACTTTTGAGGATAGTATGAACTTGATCGCGCGTCTTCCGCGTGTTGCGGCATACATCTATCGTCGTATGTACCACAACGATCAGCACATTGAACCAGATCCAAAGCTGGATTGGGCGGGTAACTTCGCACACATGCTAGGATTTGACAATGACGAATTCAAAGAGTTGATGCGTTTGTACATGACCATTCACGCAGATCATGAAGGTGGTAACGTGAGTGCGCATACGGTGCATTTGGTCGGTTCAGCATTGAGTGACGCCTATTTGAGCTTTGCTGCAGGTATGAATGGTTTGGCAGGACCGTTGCACGGTTTAGCGAATCAGGAGGTTATCCGTTGGATTAATAACATGCGTCAGGAATTGGGCGGTGGATTACCAACGAAGGAGCAGATTGCGAATTACTGTAAGAAGACGCTTGAAGACGGTAAGGTGATTCCTGGATTTGGTCATGCGGTATTGCGTAAGACAGATCCACGATACACTGCTCAGCGTGAGTTTGCACAGGCTAAGATGCCGAATTCTGAGTTATTTAAGATTGTAAGCATGATCTACGAGGTGGTGCCAGATATCTTAAACGCTACAGGTAAGGTGAAAAATCCATGGCCAAACGTTGATGCACATAGTGGCCAATTATTAACGCACTATGGACTTGTTGAATACGAGTTCTACACTGTATTGTTTGGTGTAGCACGCTCTCTTGGAACCTTGTCAAACTTGATTTGGGACCGTGCGATGGGCATGCCAATTGAGCGTCCAGGTTCAACAACAACCGAGCTATTGAAGCAAAAATTAGGATAAGTCTTAATTTTCAATGAAATAAGGCCCTGAATCGAGCAATCGTTTCAGGGCTTTTTGTTTGATTTTCAGTGGTTTTATGTTTTTAAAAGTTATATATTTGCAGCCCTTTTCGGACATGAAGTGCACAGCCGGAAAGAAAAAGAAAAAAACATAACCACTTTCGGGCCAATGGGAAGTGTGCACTAGGAGCCGAAATACAACAAATTTTCTCTCATGTCAGAAGAGAATCAAGTACCACAAGAAGAGGTACAACAAGAGGCACCTGTTCAGGAGGCCGTTGCAACTGAAGAAACTGTAAACGAAACTGTAGAGGAAACAACTGAAGAAGTTGTTGAGGATGCTCCGTTTAGCTGGGACGATCTAGAAGATGGCGCTGCTGCTGGAAACAATGATCGTGAAGCATTAACTGCTTTGTACGAAGAGACCTTAGGTTCTTCAATTGAACACCAAGTAGTGGAAGGTAAGGTAACTGCCAAAACCGACCGCGAAGTAATTATCGACATCAACTCTAAGAGTGAAGGTGTAGTAAGCTTGAATGAGTTCCGTTACAACCCAGAGCTTGCAGTAGGTGATGCCGTTGAGGTATTGGTTGACCGTCAAGAAGATAAGAATGGTCAATTAGTCCTTTCACACAGAAAAGCACGTTCTATCAAAGCTTGGGACCGTGTTAACGAAGCACACGAAAACGACGAGATCGTTAAGGGTTACGTTAAGGCTCGCACCAAGGGTGGTATGATCGTAGATGTATTTGGTCTTGAGGCATTCTTGCCAGGATCACAGATTGACGTTAAGCCTATCCGTGATTACGACCAGTACGTTGATAAAACGATGGAATTCAAAGTGGTTAAAATCAACCACGAATTCAAAAACGTTGTTGTTTCTCACAAGG
>CAJXTR010000023.1 GCA_913060465.1 uncultured Cryomorphaceae bacterium
TACAGCTCTGGAACGTAAGCGTTGATACGGCGGCGGCTGCAATCAATGCGATTTTCGAAAATCTCTTCATTGTTTGATCTGTTTAAATTATTTCAAGTTGAATTTCACGTTCACCGCAATAGTGCGAGCACGTGGGTAGTTCATGTAGTCAACACCCAAAGAAGGCGCACCGTTTGCAGATGCATCCGTGTTAACCTCTGGGTCGTAACCTGTGTAGCCGGTGAACAAGAACAAGTTCTGTCCGCTAAGACCTACAACAGCTGAGTTCAACCAATCTACTCCTTGAACGTCTAAATCATAAGAGATATTCAAGTTGTCGATACGTAAGAATGATGCGTCTTCGATCCACTGAGAAGAATAAGTTGGTGTTGAAGTCAACATTGCATCGTCGAAGTCAAGAGCTGGCTTCATCAAGTTAATGTTGGTGTTCAAGTTATCAAGAGTAGTGTACTCCATTGCAGTGTTGTTGAATACATCACCACCTTGCTGACCACGCAAGAACAAGCTAGCGTTGATTTTTCCGAAGTGGAATGTGTTCAAGATACCGTAAGTGAAATCAGGCTGAGCGATACCGATAATATCTGCTTCGCTGCTGTATGAACCGTCTGCACTGTTGTATACCAAACCGTAGAATGTACCGTAAGCTTGACCTACAACAAGTTTCTGAGAGTATGCACCTGATTGACCAGCACCACCGATAGGACCCGTTAAGATCTGCTCGTTAGTACCTAGGTCTTCAACCATCAAACGTGAACGAGATAGGTTTACACCAATGTCCCAACCGAAGTCAGAAGTGCTTACCAAGCTGTAGTTCAACATCAAGTCAAAACCGTTGTTAGAAGTAGCACCTACGTTAGCCAACAATGTTGGAGCAACAGATGGTGCAGGAGCTGGTACAGTCAACAATAGGTCAGAAGTGTTTTTCTGGAACACGTCGAAAGATCCGTAGAACTTACCACCGTCCAATTCCCAATCCAAACCGATGTTTGTTGAAGCAGTACTTTCCCAACGTAGACCTGAGTTAGCAGGGTTCAAGTAACCAGTACCAGAAGTTGAAGAACCGCCAATAACAGCAGCAGAACCAGTACCGATACGAGCAATACTCTGGTACTCACCAATAGCTTCGTTACCTACAACACCCCAACCAGCACGTAGCTTCAAGTCAGTGAACATTTCAGGAACGAAAGCTTCTTCGCTCAAACGCCATGCAACAGCAGCAGATGGGAATACCCCCCACTTGTTATCAGCACCAAACTTAGAAGAACCATCCTGACGTACTGTAGCAGTCACCAAGTACTTTCCAGCGATATCGTAGTTCGCACGACCGAAGAAAGAGATCAAGCGAGACTGACCGCGGTAAGAGTACTTATCACCTAGTTCAGCCAAACCACCACCATCTAGGTTGTTGAAGCTGTAGTTATCAGTTACGAACTGCTTAGCGCGAGCACCAAAGCCTTCGTAGTTGTTTTCTTGCCATGAGTAACCAGCAGTAAGGTTCATCATGTTACCTGCTACTTCGTTATCGTAGTTCAAGTAAGTCTCCAATACTTTAGAAGAAACTTGACCGTATTTCTGAGCAGCAATACCGTTATCAGCTACACCGTAAGGAGTAGATTTTGGCAAGTAAGTTTTACGGATTGTTCCGTATTGATCGTAACCAGCATTTGCAGTAGCACTCAAACCTTCAACAACATCGCCAAGGTCCAAACGAGCAGTACCGTTCATAGTTACACCTACTGTACGAGCAACATCATCAATTTCCATTGCCGCTTCAACCGGGTTACGGATCGCGTTAGAAACGAATGTGTAGTTACCGTTAGCATCCTTAACAGGAAGCGTAGGGTTCATTTTCAACATGTTAGTGAAGATACCACCAGTGTATCCACCAACTTGCTGGTAAGGAGTCAAGTTATCGTCCTGCTGAGAAACGTTTACGTTAGCTGACAAAGTCAATTTATCGTTTAACGTTTTTTGGTTCATGCTCAAGCGGCTTGTGAAACGCTCAGTACCTGAGTTGATCACAATACCGTCTTGGTCTAAGTAACCCATAGACAAACGGTAAGAACCAGCTTCAGTACCACCGTTCAAGCTCAAGTTGTGCTGAGTAGCCATACCAGTTTGGAACATTTCGTCTTGCCAATCAGTATCAGCGTTGCCCAAAACGTTACCCAAACCAAAGCGTGCAACAGCAGCCTTGTATTCAGAAGCGTTCAACATGTCCAATTTTCTTGGAAGGGTTGAAGCACTTACTTGGTAGCTGTAATCAACTGACATGCGGCCAGCAGCACCTTTCTTAGTTGTAATCAATACAACACCGTTTGCACCACGTGCACCGTAGATTGCAGTTGCAGAAGCATCTTTCAATACAGTGATCGACTCGATGTCGTTCGGGTTCAAACGAGAAAGTGGGTTACGCTGAGAACCTGAAGTCTCACCTTCACCACCTGGAAGCGTGCTTCCACTCTGAATAGGCATACCATCAATAATGTAAAGAGGCTCGTTGCTAGAAGAGATAGATGTACCTCCACGAACACGAACACTTACACCACCACCAGGTTCACCGTTTGTAGGAGTAATTGTAATACCCGCGGCTTTACCCTGGATCAACATTTCAGGAGAGGTAACGACACCACCGTTGAAGTCTTCGGAGCTAACAGAAGCAGAAGAACCCGTAAGGTCTTTCTTTTTCTGAGAACCATAACCAATGACTACAACTTCCTCCAATTGCTCAAACATCATATCAGCTTGAGACATTGCATCCTCGTCTGTAGAACCTTCGTTCTGTGCATAAGCTACTTGAGAACCAAGCAACAACACTGAACACCAAAGGGTCGCAGAAGAGAGAACACGACGTAGATTTTGATTCATAATAAATTGTGTTAACGATTATCTCACAATTATATGAATTTCATTTGAATAGTGTACAATTGACACTTAATCAATATTAAAAATTCTGAACGTTTCAGTGAGCCTTCGTAAAACACTGAAAAAGAGAACTTTAAGAAAACAAACAATCGTGTTTCTATCTAATGTATTGTGAACATTAGTTAAACAAAAATCAAATTGTCTCGTTTGAGACGTCCGGATTTTGTCTTGTATGGCAATGTTAAGTGGTTGTTAAGAGTCTTGCGCGTAAGTAATTAGCCGTCTGAAAATCAATAGCAAATTGCGACAATAAATCATGTTTCGTTTGAGACAAACGTGACTAATAACAAAAATCTTTACTAAAAAGTACCTCCATTAAGGTTAAATGAATGTAAATTGTACCCACTTAAGAGTAGCTTAGGTTTATTGGTTTGGTTAGCCCCGTCTTCGGACGGGGCTTTTTTTATGCCAATTAATCCTGGATTGTGAAGACACGGGAGATATTGAACCCTAAGAATAGGGAACCATCAAGCGGGTTATACGGATTCGTAGCCATCCACAATGGATCGCTCATCGCATTGGTATTTGATATATGGAATTGAAACACATGTCCTCCGGTTTCTAAATCCACGCCGATAGCAAATGGCGCGTAAAAACGCTGCCCATCACTGTATTCGTAGTTTGAACCATAGTTGTATTCGCCCGTAAGAGCAAGTCTATTAGTAAGCTTATATCTTCCGCCGAGCTGAAGATGAAAGGTGGAATTAGGATCATTCGGACCAGGTACTAAATTCCAATGAACAATGCTTGGTGCAACGATCAAACTCAAGGATTCATCAAACTTCCTTGCAAAAATAGCTTGGTGATGAAAGGATAATCGGTCGCTAATAAAATGGTCAATACCATCAGTGTAGCGTGCGCCACGATAATTTGTACTGGAATATAGGGTTAACCCAAAAGGAAAATCCTTGGCTCCGGTAGTTTGTCGAAGTAGCCGGTACTTAATGAATGCGTCCGCAACTTTATTGAAAGACGATCGACCTACACCGACGTTTAGTCTATCTGTAATCCCATAATCCAACTGCATTCGGATTTGAGCATTATCTAATCCAAAGAAATTATATAGGTAATCATTCGAAAAACTACCAAAGCGGTGTGAGATCACATATTGCAGAACGCCTTCTCCAGGTGTCTCATTTGATTGTGCGTTGATCACCCTTGTGCCCTTAAAGGTGGCATAAGTAAATTCTGTGGTCTCAGGAATGTCCATCAGCGCAAAGAGGTCATCTTCTTGCCCCGCAGCGTTTAGTGTAAGGAGGGCGAATGCACCTAAGAAGAAGGACTGCTTGAAAGTCATTAAGCGCGTTTTTTCAATGTTGCTTTTACTTGAACCTTTGCTTCCTTGGCAATTTTGTCTGCAACGGCACCAGGTATAGCTATACCGAAGGATTCAATATCTACAGGGAATTCAGCATTGAGTAGTAGTGTGCCATCTGCCTCTAGTATTTCACATGGAACGGCGATATCTTTTGTTTCGCCATGAATAGTAAGTTGACCTATAGCTTCACCACCCTTGAAAACACCAGTGAATTGTGCTTTTGGAAACTTCTCACTTTCCGCATAATTCTCATTAAAGTGTTCCTGCATCAGGGCACGCTTAAACTGAAATGAAGTCATAAGGACCTGCACACCCAGTTTTCCTGTGGCGGCATCGTAGACGGCAGAAGCGCTCTCGGAAACGGCATAAATATCTTCTAGGGGAGATCCTGCATCGAAAGACAGAGTGGCTTCGCGAGTTAGGTATTGTTGTGAAAACGCGGTAGTGGTTAATGCAATTAATGCAACTGTAAAAAGTTTTTTCATGGCTTAATTATTTGGTGCACCGGCATTGATCCAAGTGCGAAGTTTAGTTTGATCACATTCTGAAAGGGCTTGTCCTGGTGGCATGAGTAGAGGATCTCCTGCGTCTCGAGTTACACGATCCATAATGGTTCCAGAAAGAGCGGCGGATGAGATATTTTGGTGCCCAGCCAAGTTGAGCCCTCCACTGGCTGAAGCGCCATTGTGGCACCCTTCACAATTCTGGCCGATAAGCATTTTGATATCCTGACTGAAAGTTACAGCGGCAGTATCACATGCGTTTACGTTTCCATAAAGATCATCATAGTTGTCGTAGTAACAACTAGATATGCTCAATGAGAATATCGAGACAAAGAAAAGTCCACTCAGCGTTTTAATTGTTTGGCATTCCATCGGCAATCCATTTATCAAATTGTGCCAGCTCACATTCACTAAGTGATGCAGCAGGAGGCATGGGCTTACTTATTCTATTAATTGCTGCCATTAATCCAGCGTTGTTCACTGCATTCACCACATTTCCATGGCCATCAAGGTTTACTCCGCCAGAAGCATTTCCCGAATTGTGGCAGCTTTGACACTGCGACTGAATTATGGGAGAGATAGTAGCGCTAAAGGTTACAGTGGTTGAATCACACTCATCGCATGAGTTGTTAAGAGCGCCTTGCGCTATCCAAGTATAAATCTTCCATTTCGATAAGCTGTCTAATGGTGCTGCAGGAGGCGGTGGCATTTGATCGTTGCCTGTTTCAAAAAGTACTTCATAAACCTCGCTGTTTCCTGGGTTGCCTGCTTTAACTTCTTTCATGATTTTTTGGTAGTTCGTCAACGACAAACCATCTGCAGGATTCGAATCTCCATGACAACCAGAAGACGCACAATTAGAAGTAAAAAGAGGGAGTACTTCATTCACAAAATAAACGGTATCTGGATCACACGTTCCCGAACCATTTGGATTTGGGGTTGGATCAGGATTAATAGGATCGTGTGTACAGGATACAACGGCCGTTAAAAACAATATTGGGGCTAGGTAATATTTCATGTCTTAAAGGTAAATAATTGACTCGGAAAGATTTGCAAAAACATTGCCAAGCGCAGATAAGTAGTTGCTAATTTGTTGTTGATGACTAGATCGCTCCGCTCCTGACTTGTAGTCGATGACTAGAGTCCCATTGGAAGCATGAACGATAAGATCGGGACGTAGGACATTGTCCTCATTTGCTACAGTGCGCTCTATGAATACTACGGCATTGGGTTCTTGAGCGCGCATCAGTTCTTCGTTTTCACGAAGCTCCGATAAGATTTCACTGGCTTTTAGGTGCAATTCATTCGGGAATTTTCCACTGCGGAAAAGTCTATTGAGCGCTTGGTTTTGCTGAGAGGGGGAATGTTGTAGAATGCGGTGAAGGGCCGTTCCCCACTGGCGCGCATCTATCTCGTCGTCGAACCATGATTTAGGTGCGGTTTGTGCGAGTAGCAGAGTGCTTGGTCGGGTGTTTAATGGTTTCGATGCTTCTTTTGCCACTCCACTATCGTTCGCTGGCTTTGCTTTTCGTGGTGCGGGTTTTCCAAAAGTTATGGCACCGGCATTTCCGTCTACACCGAGATGTGCCATCAATGATTTGCCTAGGGCGTCTGGTTTTTCACCATCGACGAAAATGTGCAATCCGCGAACGGGTCGGGTCATGGCCACATAGACCATGTTCATCCAATCAAAGTGTTCTTCGTTTTCAATAGCTTGAAGTTGCTCCGTTGGAAAGAGGTGTTCTGTAGCCTTCGTCTTGGTAATAGGCATTCTTTTGAGTTCGGGGTGTAAGTCGAAAGGAATCCAATGCTCGGAATCCCTATTGTTGGAATCGATGCCGTAGGGAATAATTACATGCTCGTATTCTAAGCCCTTCGATTTATGTATGGTGGTGATTTTTACGGCTGAAACATCTTGGGCAATGGCTACGTTTCTTTTTTTGCTTTCTACGTCCCACCAGTTGGGTAAATCGGACAATGCGCCCCCCATGCTTTGAAACTGATAAAGGAGGTCTAATGAGGCGTCGACCATTGCGTTTGCCGTGCCAAGAAGGCCGAAGGTTTCATATACCATGGTGCCGAAATGGTATAGGCTGTTTTGTACAAAGCCAATTTTTTTTGCCCCAGGAAAGACCTGTTGCAAATAGGGCAAACCCTGATCTACGGTGTTTTTTTGAAATACAAATCCCTCTAGCTGGTCCGGGAGTTGCCCTAGTTTTGTTAGAGCGAAAGCGGCTTCAAAGAGCGATTCACGGTCGGTGTTGTTCAGGTGAATCTTTGCACAGGCCATGAGGAGTTTGCTTTCAAAAGAAGCGCCTACTACAAGGCTGTCGGCGCTTAGGACAGGAATGGTTTTTTGGGTCAAATAATTGGCCAATTTTTTAGCGTTGGCATTGCTCCGCACAAGGATGGCGATGTCCTCATAGGTGTTTCCGGCCGTTAAAAGCTCTTGTATTCTCCCGTATGTCTGCTCCAAAACATGGTCCGAGTGTTTTTCGCTGCTGTGTTTTTCACCTTCGGGCAACAACAAGAAATCCACGCGAACTTCCCCTTGTTCGCCTTCTCCAACTTGAGGTTTTTGGCCAACCCCGTCCTTAGAATACACGGCTTTATGGCTGTCGAGCTGGAGTTGCTGAGCAACTTCCGGGAAAAAGTTATTGTTGAAGTTTACGATGGTTGGATAGGTACGAAAGTTTCGATCCAATTGAACGGTCTCTCGACTGTACATATCGGCTGCTTCCGCTTGCCCTCCGAATTTATTCAAGGTGCTACTTCCGTCTACAAGCGACATGAATTGTTCCGCACGTCCGCCGCGCCAGCGGTATATACTTTGCTTCGCATCGCCCACGATAAGTGCGCTGTTTTTCCGCTCATCCTTGGTTAAGGTATGTTCAATGAGCGGATGCAGGTTGTGAAACTGCATGGTCGATGTGTCCTGAAATTCATCGATATAAAAATGCCAATAGCGTTCTCCAAGTCGTGCATAAATGAAACCGGAGGGTTCCTTTTGAAGCTCTTCAGAAATGAGTTTGTTGAACGCGCCGAGCGGCATCGTGTTTTGAGATTCTTGCAGCGTATTGAGCTGGTCCAAAAGGCTCCGCGTTGCGGCCAATTGTTGGAGCTTTGCGGTCGCTTGCTTCAACATCAACAGCTTCCTTTGGTTGCCATCCTGCCAAACCTTCATTTGATCTCGCAGGTCCTCCCAAAGCTCAGCCGGCCCTTCTTTCAGTCGCGATTTAAAGGCGTTTGCTCCTGCAGCGAGGTCGTTCCTTCTAAGGTTGTGGTAGAACGTGAGAAAGTGCTTTTCGACTTGGTCTTTATAAGTGAATTGATCCAGCGTGATGCCATGGGTGCGCATGAACGAGACACATTGCGCTGCCCATTGACGTCCCTCAGCGACGATGTTGCTGAGTTCTTGGTCCAACTCCTTGGCGATCTCCAACATGCGTTCCGGCTCAGGCAAGTTCTTCAGTTCGATCCAAGTACTTTCATCAAAACTCTTCAACCCTTCTTTGCGCAAGGTGCGATCCGGGTTGTGTGTTTTGTCCCGGTTCATGCGCTCTTGAATGAGTTCAACGAGAGAGTTGCGAAGTTCAGTATGTTCCCCTAAAGTGCTGTACAACAGGTCCAATGCCTCACCAACCATGGCCTCTAGGTCCAGACGTATTTCAAAGTTGTCGGTCAGTTGTAAGTCCTTGGTGAAGGTGCGTACCAGGCGAGAAGTGAATTGGTCAATAGTCCCTACCTGTAAGGTGCTGTAGTTGTGGAGCATATGCCGCGCTGTGCCCTTTGCGCGTTTTTGAAGCTCTTGAGGACCAATTTTTAATGCCTCCCATATCGGTTGGAAAAATGTACTCGTCCCAGGATCACTCAGTTCGGTGAATTCGAGCAATTGCTTTAACAACCGCGCCTTCATTTCATCCGCTGCATTGTTGGTGAAGGTGATCGCGAGCACTTTTTGGTACGCTTCGACCATATCCGCAGGGCGTAAGGCGTTGAGCAGCACGTGCTGTACAAGGCTGTAGGTTTTTCCAGAGCCCGCAGAGGCGTTCAGAACAATAAAGTCCGATGTCGCTTGCAGAGGATTTGAAGTTGTAGGGGTGCTCATAGACTGCCTTGATAAGGGAATAAAGTTAAGTTAAAACCTTTGGCTCAATTTTGCCTTACCTTTATACCAGAATATAAACTTAACCTCAATAATTATGGCTTTTGAACTACCAAGTTTGAGTTATGCATATGATGCATTGGAGCCGCACATCGATGCGCGCACCATGGAGATTCACCACTCAAAACACCACCAAGGATATACAAACAACTTGAATGCTGCTATCGCTGGAACAGAGATGGAAGGTAAAAGCATCGAGGCCCTTTGTGCAGAGCATTCAGATGTACCAGCAGTTCGCAACAACGGCGGCGGTTACTACAACCACTGCTTGTTTTGGGAAGTAATGGGACCTAATGGCGGTGGCGCTCCAACCGGCGAGTTGGCAGCAGCTATTGATGCTTCTTTCGGATCTTTAGATGCAATGAAGGAGCAGTTTGCGAAGGCAGCAGCTACTCGCTTCGGCTCAGGCTGGGCGTGGTTGTGCGTAAATAACGGCACCCTTGAGATCTGCTCATCTGCAAACCAAGACAACCCATTGATGCCAGGCGTTGGCTGTGGCGGACACCCAATCATGGGCTTGGACGTGTGGGAGCATGCGTACTACTTGAACTATCAAAACCGTCGTCCAGATTACATTTCAGCGTTTTGGAATGTAGTTAATTGGGATGCGGTAGCTGAGAAATTTGCAGCAGCGAAATAAGCGCAGCGCGCGTAGAAACAAAAACCCCCCGAGCCGCAGGCTCGGGGGGTTTTTTGTACCAAAAATTTTTCTCTTAGATCCGCTCTTCAACGGCACGACGAGCTTTGTTGAGGTCGAAGTAGAATCGGCCACCGATGGCAAAGTTTGTAACAAGCTCAGGTTTCGGGATGACCGCGATACCGGGCGCAAACTCAAAGAAGACATCGAACGGGAAGTCCGCAACTTCATAAGCAACTCCTAGAGGCACACGTGCATAGATTTGGTTGCCGGCATTGTTGTAGCTCTTTAGGTGTATTCCTGCCCCATAGTAAAAGGGAATACTGCCTTTTTCAGCAGTAATGAAGTCGTAGTTGTGTAGCAAGAAATCGGCCCCGATGTTGATGCCTTCTTCGCCTTTAACTGTGCTGTAGCCAAGCGTATATTGAAACGCTTCACTGTTATTGTTGAACTTTTTAATACTAAATCCGCTCGGCTCGCCAAGAGCAAGACCTATTCCGTAGTGCCCTTTGTAATCTTGTGCTGAGACATTAAGCCCTAAGGCCAAGGCAAAAAGAAGGATGATTTTTCTCATTATGCGGGGGTATAGCTCGTTAACGTTAATTTTTCTCCGTCCCATTTGGCGTAGGTATCTAGGGTGATCCAGTCGCCAAGTACGACATATTTGCTTTCAAATTTAGTGCCATCTTCGCCGGCTTGCGTGCCTAGGACAAGCTCGATGTCGTGATGCCGGTGGCCATAGATAAAGTAATCGAACCACTCTTTTTCGAGAACGGCTTTGCTGTGCAATAATTGGCGCTCTTGATCTCCTTTGAATGCATGGTCTTCGGGACCTTGGCTATTGCGCGAAGTGCGTGACATTTTTGCTGCGAAACCTACACCGAAGTTGGGGTGCAGTCGCTTGTACGCCCAGATGGCGAGGGGGTTAGTGAAGAGTTTTTTAAGTGCCTTGTATTTGCGGTCACCCGGACCTAGGCCATCCCCATGTGCGATGTACATACGGGTGCTTGTGCCTGGTGCTTCCCACACTAAAGGCCCATGATGAATGACTGCACCGAGTTCTTCGCTGAGGTAATCACCCATCCATAAATCATGGTTGCCCACAAAGATTTCCAATGCCATGCCTGCGTCGACCATTTGGGCGAGCTGGCCAAGCAACCTAGTATGTCCGCGGGGAACGACATGCTTGTATTCGAACCAATAATCAAACAGATCGCCCACAATGAACAGGCGTTCGCAGTCCGGTGCAATGTGATTCAAAAACCCAACGAGCCTGCGTTCGCGTGCTTGACTTTCCTCGACAGAAGGCGCACCCAAGTGGATATCTGAAATGAAATAAGTATTCTTTTTCACGACCGCTAAGGTAAACTAATTAAGGTATTACAAGTAGTTATAGAGTTTGCGTTAAAATAATTTTTAGTTTTGCCTAAACTAAATTATAGTCTTAGTGAAAACTCACTCTGAAAGCGAAGAAAATTACATCAAAGCCCTGTACCATTTAGGCGGCGAGCAACCCGTCAGTAATGGCGATTTAGCGCAGCGCATAGGAGCAAAAGGTTCTTCGGTCACACAAGCAGTTAAACGTCTGAGTCAGAAAAATCTTGTTACGGTGGTTCCTTATAAAGGTGTCCAACTGACTGCTGAAGGTGTTGAACTCGCAAAATCCATCTTGCGCAAGCACCGGTTATGGGAGACGTTTTTGGTGGATAAACTTGGCTTTGGCTGGGACGAGGTACATCCCTTAGCGGAACAACTAGAGCATGTGCAAAGCGAAGAATTGGTCGAACGACTGTCCAATTTTCTGGGCGCCCCTAAGCACGATCCGCACGGCGACCCGATCCCCGAGCGCAATGGAACGATGCCGCCGGTATTAGGCACGCCCATTGGGTCTTTTGAGCCAGGAGATACGGTTAGAGTGGTACGTGTTGAAGATGCAGGAACTGAATTTTTCAATCAATTGGACGCCATGAACATTTCCCTTGGCAACGCCTACGCCGTTCAAGCCATTTCCTCCTTTGATGCAAGTGTGCAACTCGAGGGATCAGCCGGATCTTTTTGGCTGAGCCAGAGCATGAGCTCGAACATTTACGCCGTACACGCATGAAAAAACTCTTAATCATACTGACCGGTGTCTTTGCCTTTTCCTGCCAGCCGCAAGAGAGCGTCGACGTATTGTGCACCACCTCTATCGTGGCGGATGCGGCACGTCAACTATTACCGGAAGCCGTTAAAGTAGAGGCCCTGATGCATTCTAACATCGACCCGCACAGCTACAAACCTGTGGAGAGCGATGTGGCCAAGCTCAGCAATGCCCGCATCATCCTACATAACGGCCTTCATTTGGAAGGAAAAATGGTAGACATCTTGGAAAAATTGGCCGCTCAAAAACCCGTACATGCCATGAGTAGTGCGCTTCGAACACACGAACTCATTGAAGTAGGTCCCAACACATTCGATCCACACATCTGGTTCGACCTTCAACTTTGGGACCGATGCGTGGGTGAACTTGCCGCCTTCCTTATTGACCAATTTCCCGAACACCGCCAAGCCATCGAGCAAAACGCCATGGACTATTTTCAGGACTTGGGCCTTGCACACGACGCCATGATTCGTGCCTCCAACAAGGTTCCAGATTCCTTGCGCGCCATGGTCACCGCACACGATGCTTTTTCGTATTTCGGTCGTGCCTATGGTATAGAAGTACACGGCCTTCAGGGCATCAGTACGGCTGCAGAGTTTGGTATAAATGACATGAGCACCTCGGCCCAATTCATTTTAGACCACCACCTCACCACCATCTTCGCCGAAACCTCCGTCAATCCAAAAAGCATTCAAGCCCTGCAAGAAGCCGTAGCTCAAAAAGGCGGCCAGGTCACCATAGGCACCCCGCTCTACAGTGATGCCCTCGGCCCCCAAGGCACGCCTGAAGCCACGCTATTGGGCGCTTTTCAACACAATACCAACGCGATTTTAAAATCATTCGAGTAATGGAAAAAAGTATAGAAGTACACAACCTCACCGTCAGCTACCACAGTAAACCCGTTCTGTGGGACGTGGATTTTGAGCTGCCAAAAGGCAAGATTATCGGTATCGTCGGTCCCAACGGATCGGGAAAAACCACCATGCTGAAAACGGTGATGGGCTTGATGAAGCCCGATAGCGGCTACACCGAAATCTTTGGCCAACCTCTAGATAAAGTGCGCGAGCGCGTGAGCTACGTACCTCAACGCGAGAGTGTGGACTGGGACTTCCCAGCAGATGTCATGGACGTTGTGTTGATGGGGCGCTACCGCAAAAACAACCTCTTCAAACGGATCACCAAGGAAGACCGTCGCATTGCCACAGAAGCATTGGAAAAAGTGAACCTACTTGAGTTCGCCGACCGCCAGATTTCCCAATTATCCGGTGGACAGCAACAGCGTGTCTTCATCGCCCGTTCCCTCGCACAGCAAGCAGATATCTACTTGATGGACGAACCTTTTGTAGGGGTGGATGCCGCTACTGAGGATGCTATTTTGAAGCTGCTTCGCGACATGAAAAACGAAGGCAAGACTGTGGTGATCGTTCACCATGACCTTCAGACCGCGAACGAATACTTTGATTGGATCGTCTTGTTGAACACTCGATTAGTTGCGGCCGGTCCAAAGGAGCAAGTCTTCACCAAGGAATTATTGCAAGAGGCTTACGGGGGCCGATTAACCGTGCTCTCCAAACTAGGGGACCTCATTTCCGACACTGAATTCCCTCTCCGCGAACCAGATTTTAAAGAAGACCAACCGCAAGGCTAATGTTTGATCCCGTTTTCATAAAAGTACTTTTAGGAACACTTCTGCTGGCTTCATCCTCAGCGGTAGTGGGCGCCTTTAGCTTTTTGAAAGGGGAAAGCCTAGTCGGCGATGCCATTGCCCACGCCTTGTTGCCAGGGGTCGTATTGGCCTTCATTCTGGGGGACGGACGACACCCAGGCTACCTTATCATAGGGGCGTTAATCGCTGGCCTTATCGCTCATTATGGAATCGCGTTTATTGAACAGCGCACCAAGCTCAAAAGCGATACCGCCGTGAGCCTAGTCCTATCGACCTTCTTCGGTTTTGGGATTCTCCTAATGTCCTACGTGCAACGCACGGGTCAGGGCCAGCAAGCCGGTTTGGAGCGGTTCCTCTTAGGCAAAGCGGCCGCCATCACCATGGTGGATTTATACGTATTTACAGGCCTGGCACTTTTACTCCTTCTAGGGGTAGCACTCTTTTACAAGGGGTTCCAATTAATGACCTTCAACGAAGATTTCGCAGCCGCCATCGGTCTGCCTACGGGAACGATCAGATTTGCCTTTACCGTACTTACCGTATTGGCCGTAACCGTTGGCATTCAAACCGTGGGTGTCGTGCTCATGGCCGCCTTATTAATCACTCCATCAGCTGCCGCGCGCAGCTGGACCTCATGCTTACCGCGCATGTTATTGCTTGCGGCACTTTTTGCCTCGTTTGCTGCTTTGGGAGGTACGTTCATCAGTGCGGCCTTGCCCAAAATGCCAACGGGTCCGTGGATCGTGTTGGTGCTCGGGTTTTTTGGATTCACTTCGTTGATTTTTGCGCCGGAAAAAGGTTGGCTCGCGCGTCGCAGACGTGCGGCGTCGAACCGCAACAAGACACAACGGGAGAACTTATTGAAGTTGCTTTATGGTGCCGAGGAGCGCGCCGGGAAACCCATTGCAATGACTGCAGGGGCGATGGTCGATGCTCGAGAGCAGCATTACGAGGGATTGACCAAGACCTTGAGAAACCTGAAAAAGGAGTTCTTAGTGGTGGAGCGTCCCGATGGGTTTGCTCTAACGGACCTGGGCCGCATCGAAGGCCGACGAGTGGTGCGTTTGCACAGATTGTGGGAGCTGTATTTGACCGAGCGATTGGGCATGGCGGCCGATCACATCCACCCGCAGGCCGAAACCATGGAACACGTTATTACCCCTGAAATAGAAGCATTAATAGTTAAAGAATTGGGGAACCCAGAAGTGGACCCTCACCAAAGTCCTATTCCTTATGAAGAAGATTAGTATTGTTATGTTATTAGCCTCATCGTTTTGGGGCGTGGCGCAGGAGCGACCGGAGATGAATGATATCGACGCTGACGATGTCGAATTAACACCTGTGTTCGTGGGTATGCCGGCTATTGCGACGGATCGTCCCGACATTACTGAAAGCGCACAGATTACACCAGTAGGTTGGTTTCAGTACGAAGGCGGGTATCAGTTTTCGCATGCGGAGGAAAGAATTTCCTTAACAAGTATCACGGATGCGCATCAAATAGAGGAAGTTTTGCGCTTCGGAATCAATAAAAAATTCGAGGTACGTGCCGTCATCAATGCGAACACTAAGCTCGTCGACATTTTGGATACTTGGAACGATCCATTCCGCACCACAGGAGTGAATCCGGTGACCATTGGCTTTAAGTACAACCTAATTGAAGAAACAGATCTATTGCCTCAGACCACTTGGTTGAGCCATCTAACCTTGCCATGGATTGCTGGGGGCGATTACCGCGCACCATCTCAAGGAAATATGGTCTTTCATGAACAGCGACTGATGCTGGAAAAGGGCTTGACACCCAGATTAGGCATTGCCAGTAATATTGGTATTTCGGGAGGCCTTCAAGGCTCTAATGGCTTTATTAATGAAGGCATGTTCTCACTTGCATTAGGCTATGACCTTGGCAATGACTACGGTGTGTATGCGGAATATTTTAGCAATTGGTTCGTAGCTGGGAGCCAATTTTTTGCCACTCCTTATTTCGACGGCGGGTTCACGAAGCTGCTTTCCAACGACCTGCAACTCGACATTTATGCAGGTATTGATTTAAGTCCTTACGTGGGCTCAAAACTCAACACGAGCGGATTCTTTTTTGGAACTGGGGTGAGTTATAGATTGCCGCTAGCTGCCTATTTAAAGTAATCCATGAGCCCAACCCTAGCCATAGCATTGACCGCCATTTTTACTGCCATCTCTTGCGCGGTATTGGGCGCTTTTCTGGTGTTGCGAAAGATGACCATGGTCGGTGATGCCATTTCGCATGCTGTCCTGCCGGGTATTGCTATTGCGTACCTGTTGAGCCAGAGCCGGGCCTCTTTACCCATGTTTGTTGGCGCCGCATTAGTTGGGGTTTTTGCCACGGTTGTCATTGAAATCCTCAGCAAGAAATGGAAGGTGCAAAGTGATGCGAGCATAGGCATGACGTTTACGACGCTTTTTGCATTGGGGGTGGTGCTGATCACCTATTGGAGTGATAAGGTGGATTTGGATCAGGAATGTGTGCTCTATGGAGAGATTGCTTTTGTGCCCTTTAATACTTGGACGTTGGGCGGTAAATCCATGGGTCCAATTGCCCTCTGGAGCTCTGGAATACTGCTGTTAATGGTTTTGGTATACACGCTAGTAGGCTTCAAAGGGCTCCTGATGAGTTCGTTTAATGAGGACTACGCCGCGGTTTTAGGCATCGGTATTGGGGCGTGGAATTTGAGTTTAATGTCCATGGTTAGCTTGGCCACTGTGGTCAGTTTCGAAAGTGTTGGGGCCATTTTGGTGGTCGCCTTGCTGGTAGCGCCTGCGGCCACGGCGTATTTAGTTTCAAGTCAATTAAAACGGATGATTGCTTTGTCGGCTCTTTTTGGGCTTTCAGGAAGTTTAGGAGGATATCTATTGAGTGCGGCACTGGATACGAGTATAGCTGGAGGTATCGCAACTACCCTGGGCATTCAATTTGCCGTAGCTTTGACGTTAGTGCAATTAAGAAAGAAGTGATGAGCTGGAGGTATAAAAGGTTTGACCAATTGGACACTAATGAACTATATGCACTCCTTCGATTGCGCAGCGCCGTTTTCGTTGTGGAGCAAAATTGTGTCTATCAAGACCTCGACAACCAAGATCAGTCATCGTTCCACATCTTCAAAATGGAAGGTAATGAGGCTATCGCTTGCGCGCGCGTACTTCCTCCGGGTACTGCTTATCCAGAAGTTTCCATAGGCCGTGTTATTGTTCATCCGGAACATCGGGGAGCTAATCTCGGAGTAGAACTCATGCTACGCTGTGAAGAATGGATTTGGGACATATACCCTCATTCCAAGGAGATCATTATTATGGCACAATGCTATCTCGAGCATTGGTATGGCCGCCAAGGATACGAGGGTCAAGGGGAAGAATTCCTTGAAGATGGCATCCCACACCGAATAATGGTCAAGTCTACCCTTTAATTTTTCTAAAAAGTGATAATTATCACGTAGAGGGCATTTCACAGCGTTTACTTTTAATGTCAAATTAACACTTAAACGCCATGTCAAAGCACTATAACGTAGTTGTTATCGGGGCAGGAACCGGTGGTATCATGACCGCTGCCCAACTAAAAAACAAAAAGAAAGATTTACGCATTGCGATCATTGATCCGGCAGAAACTCATTACTACCAGCCCGCATGGACCTTGGTAGGTGCAGGTACCTTTGATTACGAAAAAACCGGTCGCCCGATGAAGTCGGTCATTCCAGCAGGATGTGATTGGATTCAAGATGCGGTAACGGAAATTCACCCGGATAAAAACGGTGTGGACACAGCAAACTCTGGTCATTTCTCTTACGATTATTTGGTAGCATCTCCAGGTATTCAGATTGATGAAGATGGAATCCCAGGATTGCAGGAAGGTCTAGACAAAGGCATTGTGGTTTCAAACTACACCGACCCTAAAACGGTTTGGGAAAAAGTACAGCAGTTCAAAGGAGGAAATGCTGTATTTACACAGCCCACTACTCCGATCAAGTGTGGTGGAGCCCCTCAAAAAATCATGTACCTCGCCGATGATTACTGGGCGAAACAAGGAGTTAAGAAGGACACCAAGGTCGTCTTTGCAACCCCAGGATCGGTGATTTTCGGTGTACCGGAATTTGCAAAAACGCTAACAAAGGTTCTTCATCGTAAAGAAATCCACTTTAAGCCGTTCTACGCGATTTCTAAGATTGATGTAGAAAATAAAGAAGTACATTTTAAGAATGCGAAACCAGGCGATAACGCTTGTACCATCAATGAAGGCGAGGGCCTAGGCGAACGCTTAGATGGTGATTCTACATTTGTAATGCCATTCGACTTCTTACATTTGGCTCCGCCTCAAAGTGCGCCTGACTTCATTAAGAAGAGTCCTTTAAGCAATGGCACTCCGGGTGGCTGGATTGATGTTAATATCAACACACTACAACATAATAAATACCCGAATGTCTTTGCATTGGGTGATGCGGCAGCGCTACCAACAGCTAAAACTGGGGCAGCCATTCGCAAACAGGCTCCAGTGGTTGCTGCGAACCTATTAGCACATATGGCTAAGACGGAGTTTGGAGATAAGCAGTACGAAGGATATTCTTCATGTCCTTTGGTAACGGGCTACGGCAAAATGGTATTGGCCGAGTTCAAGTATGATAACGTTCGTGATTCTGACCCGTTCCTCAGCAAGTTTGTGGATACGACTAAGGAAAACTATAGCATGTGGATCTTGAAGAAGTACGGTTTGCCGTACTTGTACTGGAACCGCATGATGAAAGGTAAAATGTGATGATGTTCATATTTTGATGTGTTAGTTGGAAAGCCCCAAGCCCCGTGCTTGGGGCTTTTTTTATGCGTAAATTCGTAAGCATGAAAGAACCCAATACTTCAGGAGCACTAAGCCTAAACGACACCTTGATTGAGGTTGAAGGCTGGGCGCCGGACTTCTATCAACGCATTTTCGAAGAAATGCTGGACCAACAACCCTACATTTTGGGGACCATTATGGACGTCGACGAGGGCATGGACGAGCAAGTGCACAGTGCCTTACTTCGTTCCATCATTGCCTTAAAATGGGCTTTCCAGAAAATGGGTTGGCGTCAAACCATGCTAAGTGAGGAAAAATGGCGCCAGCTCTTAGAGGATAAAATGGAGGTATACGAGGATCATCAAAGTGATGAAGGCTTGGAAATAGAGCCCATTGTTCTAAAAAGTAGTTCTCCAAAAACCCTCTCCGAACTCTACCTCTACATTGTCGAGAACAATGAGGTAGATGCAGAATCTGCCGGCAATATGCTGTTTCTTTTGGACTGCGCGGTCGAAGCGCTCGAGATGGCTGTGTTGCAGGACAAAACAGAATCGGACACCTGATGAACAGCGCTAAAGACATAGTGCAACATATGATGGATAACGATGCCTTTAGCCAATGGCTGGGCATTGAAGTTGTATCGAATGAAGCCGGATCAGCAACCTTGCGCATGACTGTTCGTGAGGAGATGACCAATGGATTTGGCATTGCCCATGGTGGAATCAGCTACAGCTTGGCAGATTCAGCGCTGGCATTTGCTTCGAATGGGGGAGGAAACCAGAGCGTGAGCTTAGAAACGGCCATTCACCACTTGAAGCCGGTCCAGACGGGAGATACGTTAGAAGCTCGCGCTACCCTGCTCAACGAAACTCGGCGCACGGGTTTGTACCAAATTGATATTTTTAAAGACAATGTCCGTGTGGCTTTTTTCAAAGGCACGGTGTATAGAACGGGCAATGAATGGAACCTATGAAACAGACCTATATCGTAGACGGCGTCCGCACGCCCATTGGAAAATTTAAAGGCACCCTTGCCGCAGTACGCACCGATGATTTGGCAGCAATGACCATCGCTAAACTCATGGAAAAGAATCCTGATTTGGACCCGGCGGCTATTGATGATGTTATTCTCGGGTGTGCAAACCAAGCCGGAGAGGACAACCGAAATGTGGCCCGCATGGCAGCCCTATTAGCCGGGCTTCCGTGGAGCGTTCCTGGCGAAACCGTCAACCGCTTGTGTGCTTCTGGAATGAGCGCAGCCATCCATGCCCATCGTGCCATCATGGCTGGTGATGGCGATCTATTTATTGCCGGCGGTGTGGAAAATATGAGCCGCGGGCCGTATGTGATCAGCAAGAGCGAAAGCGCTT
>CAJXTR010000024.1 GCA_913060465.1 uncultured Cryomorphaceae bacterium
ATCGATTGGACAAGAATTAAGAACGTGGAAGACGTCTTGAAAGAAGGCGATAAGGTCCGCGTGAAGTTGTTGGAAGTTGACAAGGCAGGTAAAATGAAGCTCAGCAGAAAAGTGCTTTTACCAAAGCCTGAAAAAACTGACGCATAATTCATATATTTTGAACTTGTGAACCGCGAGCGGTGTTATCACCGCTCGCGTTCATTCGTTAAAGAAAAGGCCAAACATGAGACAGTTAAAAATCACAAAACAGGTTACCAACCGCGAAACCGCATCCCTCGATAAATACCTTCAAGAAATTGGAAAGGTTGAATTGATCACGGCTGAGGAAGAAGTGGAATTGGCACAGCGCATTAAAGCGGGTGACCAGGTAGCATTGGAAAAGTTGACAAAGGCCAACTTGCGATTTGTGGTTTCTGTTGCCAAGCAATACCAAAACCAAGGATTGACCCTTCCAGATTTGATCAACGAAGGAAACTTGGGATTGATCAAGGCGGCACAACGCTTTGATGAGACGCGTGGTTTTAAGTTTATCTCATACGCTGTATGGTGGATTCGTCAGAGCATCTTGCAGGCATTGGCAGAGCAGAGCCGTATCGTTCGCTTGCCATTGAACAAGATTGGATCCATTAATAAGATCAACAAAGCCTACGCATACTTGGAGCAGGAACACGAACGTCCACCAAGTGCAGCTGAAATTTCGAAACACTTGGAGATGAGTGAATCGGATGTAAAAGAAAGCATGCGTAACAGTGGTCGTCACGTAAGTATGGATGCCCCGCTGGTAGAAGGCGAGGACAGCAACTTGTACGACGTATTGAACTCTTCAGATAGCCCTCACCCGGACGAGGATTTGATGATGGACAGCTTGCGCACAGAGATTGAGCGCTCGTTGGCAACATTGACGCCACGTGAAGGTGATGTTATTCGTTTGTACTTCGGTCTAGGTGGTCAACACCCTATGACACTAGAAGAGATTGGCGAGAAGTTTGATTTGACACGCGAACGTGTACGTCAGATAAAGGAGAAAGCCATTCGCAGAATGAAGCATACTTCTAGAAGCAAAATCTTGAAGACCTACCTCGGTTAATAACCTTGGTATAAAGTTTTTACTCAAGCACCCTGCCTTCCACGGCGGGGTGCTTTATTTTTGTACCGAACTTAAATCACAAGGCATGGCCGCTCCCATCATTTCTCCCTCATTATTAGCTGCAGATTTTGGCAACCTTCAACGCGACTGTCAGATGGTCAATGAAAGCGTGGCCGATTGGTTTCACATCGACGTAATGGACGGTGTATTCGTGCCAAACATCAGCTATGGAATGCCCGTAGTAAAGACCATGGCGGATAACTGTGAGAAGGTGATGGATGTACACTTGATGATCGTTCAGCCAGAGCGTTATATCCAAACGTTTAAAGATTGTGGCGCGGACATTCTTACCGTGCACTACGAAGCTTGTACTCACTTGCACCGCACCATTCAGGAGATTCACAATGCAGGAATGAAAGCCGGAGTGGCGTTGAATCCGCACACGCCTGTGAGCGTATTGGAAGATATCGTACCAGATTTGGATGAGGTGTTGCTGATGAGTGTGAACCCAGGATTTGGCGGTCAGAAGTTCATCGAGAACACCATCAAGAAGACTGCGCAAGCAAGAGAATTGGTAGATCGTGCTGGATCAAAAGCCATTATCGAGATTGACGGCGGCGTTAATTTAGAAACTGGTGCAAGATTAGTAGCTGCTGGCGCCGATGCCCTTGTAGCAGGCTCATTCGTCTTTAAAAGTGATGATCCAAAAGGAACCATCGCGGCATTAAAAGCGCTTTAACGACGGAACTCCGCCGTTTGATGATAGACGGCTTGAAGAATTTCACGTTCTATTTCATCTACGCCTAATCCGCGGCGCTCCATCATTCGATGTGCCGTATCTAAGGCCTTGTCTATTTTGTATTCCACAGTGCCTTGTGGACCGCCCCAAGAGAATGACGCAATGAAGTTTCTCGGGAACCCTGCACCATAGACATTGGCGCTCACGCCCACGACTGTACCGGTGTTGAACATGGTATTGATGCCAGATTTGCTGTGATCGCCCATGACCAACCCACAAAACTGTTGTCCCGTTTTCGAGAATCGCTTATGCACATACGACCAAGCCTTCACCTCGTCGTAGTTGTTCTTCAAGTTTGAATTATTAGTATCGGCGCCGAGATTACACCACTCGCCTAAAGCACTATTACCTAGGAATCCGTCGTGGCCCTTGTTGCTGTAGCCGATGATTACAGAATTATTGACCTCGCCCCCTACCTTACAATGAGGTCCTAGCGTAGTGGCGCCGTAAATTTTTGTGCCCAATTTCAATGCACTGTGCTCACCTAACGCCAATGCCCCGCGCACCACACAGCCTTCCATGATCTCAGCATCTTTAGCCAAATAAATGGGCCCAGTGGTCGTGTTTAGAATGCTGGCAGTAGCCTTTGCACCTTCTTCCAAGAAAATTCTATCGCCAATGACCGTACAGGTTGAATCTACAGGCGCGCTTGTACGTCCTGCAGTCAGTAGCGCGAAGTCAAGTTCCAATTCTGCGGCGTTCTGCGTCCATACATCCCAAGGGCGGGACAAAATCGTTAACGGCTCATTATAGCAAGTACTACCACTTGTATCGGAGGGTTGAACACCCTTCCAAGCAATGACAGCCTCCCCCTTGCACAAACTTTGTCCCTCTTCGAGGGCTGAAACCGCTAGCAAGAAGGCTTCGGTAGGACAAACACCACCGTCGATAAAAACCTCCGGCATATCAAGACCTGGAAACTTCTTGCTTAAATAGTCTTGCGTTCCAAAGCCTACCTCATGACCGCGACGAGTATATTTCTCAGCTACCGTCAATATACCGCAACGCAATGCTGCGACAGGGCGTGTGAAAGTCAAAGGAAGTAAGTGATCTCTGCTTGAAGTATCTACGAGTTGTATGCGCATGGCTCTGGTTAAAGTTGGTTGCGGAAAGTTAGGGCAAAAAAAAGACCCGCGTGAAGCGGGTCTTCTATTTTGATGCAATAAATGCTTATTTGCGCTTTCCGTAACGGTTGCGGAACTTGTCCACACGACCTGCGGTATCGACCAACTTCACCTTACCAGTGTAGAATGGGTGAGAGTAGCTAGAAATTTCCATCTTGATTAGTGGGTACTCAACACCATCTACTTCGATGGTATCTTTTGCATCTGCACAAGATTTAGTGATGAACTGATCGCCTGTTCCCATGTCTTTGAAGACAACTGGACGATAGTTTTCTGGATGAATGCCTTTTTTCATTTCGTTTTGTTTTATGTGTAGCCTGAGTTTTTGCCCAGGCCCCTTGTTCAAAATTGGACCGCAAATATAGGCTAAATGTTCATAACCCACTCATTGCGAGTACAAAATTCATGGAGTAGCTTCGTGAGCATGAACCACTTGGTAAAAATAAGTCTAATTTTCCTTACGCTCAGCCTATTTAGCTGCCGGCAAACTGTTGATTTCAAGGGAAGTAATATTGAATTGGCCTTTTCGCAAGACACTATTTATCTAGATACCGTTTTTACAGGAGTGGGCAGTTCTACGCGTTTGCTGAAGGTATTCAATACAAGCAATGAAAACATGACCATTGACCGAGTATACTTGGCCCGTGGCGCGCAAAGCTATTACCGCATGAATGTCGATGGCATCAGCGGTAAATCTGTTGAAAATGTTGAAATACTTGCCGGTGATTCAGCGTACGTCTTCGTTGAAATAAGTCCTGATGCTCAAGGAGCGACAGAAATGGTCTACACGGATAGTATTTGGTTTGAAAACGGCAACCAACGCCAACACGTAGACCTCATCACGGCCGTTTGGGACGCCTATTACCACTTCCCTACTAACGTGCTGACTATTGCGCAGCCCGAACCCTACCCGGATATTAAAATTCCCTACTCCATTCTCCCTTGCAACGAGGTTTGGAATAGCGACAAACCCCATGTCATTTATGGATATGCGGTAGTGGACAGTGCTTGCCAACTCACCATTAATCCCGGCACTCAGGTTCATTTTCATAAAGGCGGCGGGCTATGGATTTACCGCGATGGGCAACTCATTGCAGATGGTGGCGCGAGTGGAGCATCGAATATGAACAACCCCATTGTATTCCAAGGAGACCGACTTGAACCTAGCTATGAATGGGTTCCGGGGCAGTGGGGCGGCGTATTGGGCGGCGTTTTTATGATGCGCGGAAATCAAGCCAATGTCCTTAGAAATACCATTATCAAGAATGCCACAACCGGGGTCCGATTAGATAGCGGCGCAACACTAAATGCCGAAAACGTTGCCATTACACACAGCTCCCGCGTAAATCTTTACGGCGGATACGGCAATGCCAACCTTGAGAACTTCCTCAGCGGGCCCGCAGGAGTATATGGACTGTACGGCCTAGGCGGGCAATACGTGGCCGTGAACAGCACCTTCCTTAATACTTGGAGCTATTCAACTCGAGGCGGAACGGCTGTGGGGCTGAGCAACTACTTTGAAGATGGAAATGGAACGCGATATACCCGCCCTATTGGTGCATACTTCTACGAGAGCATCATCGATGGCTCGTTGAATAATGAGGTAAGTCTTGCTATTGATCAGAGCGCGCTGTTCGATGTTGTTTTTCGGAAATCGGCACTTACCATCGAGCCGAATCCGGATGGCGGTCATTATGATTTGTCGGACACAACGATGTTCTCGGGATCTGAGTTGTTTTTCAATGGCAATTGGAACTATTCGCCGGGTCCAATTTTACCCAACAGTACATTCTCTTACGTACCGGACAGCTTAAACGTATTGATTGAATCTGTACCTCGTGACCCGAACGGACCATTATTTGATATACATGGAACAGAGCGTGGATCCATGCTCACGCTCGGCGTAACGGAACCGTTATAGACTACAGGTTTGCCAGAAACTGCAGGGTGTTTACACCGTCTGCATAATCCCAAAGTTCGGGTGCTTGTGCTTTGCCGAAGGGAATGTGTCCGTGCCCAACTACGCATTGAATCTTTTCACCCCAAGCAGCGATCTTATCGATGGCTTGCGCTTCACTTTCGTAACGGCTAATATGAAGAATACCTACCGGAGTGTGCAACTCTTCATTCTCACGTACAATAACGAATCCATTCTCGAGGAAATCTTCTTGATTTAACAAGAACAGCGCACGGTAGTAGTCGTAGTTGTTCCCGTATTTATTGTTGTTGACCACATCGCTCCAATCTACGATGTTGGCGAAGACGCGTTGGATATCAAAATCTGCTGGCGCCAAGATGTGGCCTACATTTCTGCAGCCAAGGCCAAAATAGCGGAAGATATCCTCTCCTAGGGCTTGAAGTTCTTGGTCCGATTCCGTTCCGTTCAAGTATGCCAACGAAGTACGGTTCTTGCGAATGATGTTCGGGTATTTACCGAAGTAATACTCAAAGTAACGAGCGGTGTTGTCGCTTCCGGTTGCAATAACCGCACCCATATCATTTAATTGGTCTACAAAGACCCAATCGCCTTCAAACAAAGGGTCTTGACGCAACAATACAGTAGCCAGCACGGGCAACAAGGCATCGTCATCACTGCTCATCTTCACTACCGCGAAATGTCCAGCGAGAAATACACTTAAAAAATCATGCAGACCAACCAAAGGAATATTACCTGCCATCACCACGCCAACGCGATGACGGTTTACCTCACGTGCACCACCTTCACGATCGCGCCACGCCAAAAGATTATCGCGAGTCAACGCCTGCCCCCACGCCCCGATGGCATGCAGGACATTTGCCTCGGTAAACCAACCATTATGGCGCTGGGCCTTTGCAGCAGCTTCGCGAAGGGAATTGGCTAAATCCTCAAACCCTGCAGGAGCAGCTGTATCCGTTGCAACTGCACGCATAAATGCTCCTAAGTTGGAAACTGCATCAATTCTATGGTCTGAGAAAAACATTCGCGCGTACCTTTGTGTTGGATTGCAAAACTAAAACACCTTACCTACATATGGCTATTAAAATCACAGACGAATGCATAAACTGCGGTGCTTGTGAGCCGGAATGCCCTAATAACGCCATCTACGAAGGCGCAATGGAGTGGCGATTCAACGAAGGAACGGACCTCAAAGGCAAGATTTTAACCCCTGGGGGCAAAGAATATGATGCCGATGAAGCACAAGAGCCAGTAGATTACGACGTTTATTATATCGTAACAGACAAATGTACCGAGTGTATTGGCTTCCATGAAGAGCCTCAATGTGCGGAAGTTTGTCCAGTAGATTGTTGTGTTCCTGATGAAGATCATGAAGAGACAGAGCAAGAGCTCATGGCCAAGAAAGATTTCATGCACTTTGAAGACTAAGTTTCAAAGAATACTTTTCGTGCTACTCATTAGCACACCTCACCTTTTCGGACAAATTACTGAGGAGCGTCTCGCTGCATTAGGACAAGCATACCTCATGCCAGAGAATGCACCAGTTGCAGATTCACTGGCCGAAGTTTTCGCAGATAGCCTTTGGTCATTTATCTCAATTCCATCCAACTACGGAAAAACCCTACCCGCAGTACGCAACCTAAGTGTTCAGCTACCCGACGACCAAAGTTTTGCCTTGTATTCATGGACCGTACCACATAGTGATGGCACCTTCACCTTTCACGGTTTTTTGTGGAACAAGGACTGGAAGGGACAGACCCGCCTTGTGCTCGAAGACTATGGTACTGAAGACGCCCCTTACCGCTGGCTCAAAGGCGGTCAATGGGTAGGTGGCATCTGCTACGACATTATTACCACGCGCCACCGCGGTGAGAAGCACTACACCTTATTAACCTTCCGCCCCGGAAAACTGTATCATACCAAATACATTGATGCTATCGAGCTGGGCAAAAGTGCCGAGCGCGTTCATTTTGGCTCACGTATTTTCAACATCCGTGCGAACGGCGACGAGCGCTACCAGCGCCGCCCATACCGCATCCAATTCCGATACAACAACGCCCTCACCGCTGCCATACGCTACGACAAAACGCATCGCGGGATCATCTGCGATCATCTTGCGCCGGCAAAAGCAGAACTGACAGAGCGCTGGTTTGTGTACGGTCCCGATTTCTCTTACGACCGCATCGTTTGGACCGAGGGTAAATGGAATCTTGAAGAAGCCTACCCGTTAGTGCGCAACCTCGAGGTCGCCCCAACAAACGAGCGGGTTCCCACCAATCTTGATCCGCGCCGCTAGGCGCGGCGCGGTAGAGCGCAAAAAAAAAGAAAAAAAAAACGACCGGCTGCCTTTGGCCGCCGGTCGTGTATATCATCAATTTTAATTCCTAGTGATTAAGCATCACCGGCATCACAAGCATAAGGAGGTCTTCACCATCGTCCATGCCATCTGCTGGAATTAAGATACCTGCACGGTTTGGTGCCGACATCTCCATGCGTACATTATCACTACCTAGGTTACCCAACATTTCTAGTAGGAAGCGCGAGTTGAAACCTATTTCCATATCATCACCTTGGTAATCACATGAGATACGCTCGTGTGCTTTGTTGCTGAAATCTGGGTCTTCTGCACTTACAGAAATCTCTGCACCCGCAAGTTTCAAACGAATCTGATGTGTGGTTTTGTTTGAGAAGATTGCCACACGCTTTACTGAAGATGAAAACGCACCGCGGTCAATCAACATGATATTTGGATTCGTCTGCGGGATAACTGCTTCGTAGTTCGGGTATTTACCATCGATCAAACGACACACCATAACAACATTGTCAAAGGTGAACTGAGCGTTTGTGTTGTTGTACACCATTTCCACTTCTGAGCTGTCGTAGCTTAACGAGCCGCGCAACATATTCAACGGCTTCTTAGGCATGATGAACTCTGCAGTGCTAGGCGCTCCCAAATCTGTTCTGCGGTAACGTACCAACTTGTGAGCATCTGTAGCTACAAAGGTTAGGCTGTTGGTATCAAACTGGAAGAACACACCGCTCATTACCGGGCGAAGCTCGTCATTTCCTGCCGCGAATAAGGTCTTAGAAATACCCGTAACCAACGCTTCAGCAGGAACTGTTGCTTTGCTTGCATCCTCCAACGCCGGGAAGGTTGGGAATTCATCGCCGTCGATAAATGCCAAACTATACTTACCGTAGTCTGAAGCCAACTCGATGGTATGAGAAGCTTCATCAAAAGTGAAGGTCAGCGGTTGCTCCGGGAACGTCTTCAACGTATCCATAAGCACTTTTGCTGGAACGGCAGCGCTGCCAGTATCTTCACTTTCCACTTCAAGGTTTACACTCATCATGGTCTCAAGGTCTGAGGCACTAATGGTGAGTTCTCCTTGCTTGAGCTCAAACAAGAAGTTGTCCAAGATTGGGAGGGTATTGTTGCTCTGAATGATGCCGCCAATGAGCTGCAACTGCTTCAAGAGTTTTGAACTAGATACAATAAACTTCATCGCAATAATGATTTAAAAGCGTGTCTAACAAATATAATTGGGCAGGACCCTTTTTGCGGGAATACGGCCCGATTTTATTATACACAATTGTTAATAAGCAAATACGGGATAAGTCACTGTTATTCAGCGAAATCCCATCTTGATTTCAGTAAGTTCTGCCAACCGTAGCGTTGTATCAAGGCCATGCGACCGTCCGGCAATTCTGCATAAAATCTATCAGGGTCCCATTGGTGGGGCACTCCTTCTTCATTGAGTTGCTCGCGATCCGGTCTTTTCCAAAAACCGCGTGTCGTAAGCACCTCTCCCTCGGTTGTGTGCACATATAGCTCAAATGCTGGCTTAGCACTAAAGATGCTGTCCTTCTTTTCCCAAATATTGTCGCTAGGAATAATGGCGCCTTCGTACTTCAAGGTTTCGATGCTAGCGACCACCGTCAATAACGACAATGGGTTCGCTACCTCTAAAGGTTCAAATTCTCCACCAACTAAGGCCCAACTTGCGGCATCAGCAGCAGGCTCCGCGAGGGTCGTGCCATCAGTCCCCATGCGAACCCGAGTAATCATCCAGCCATCGCTAGGAACGGCAGGTATGGACATCTCCACCGACTTTATTGCTTTTGGGGCGAGGCCATAAATGGTTCGGTCGCGCCATAGATTTTCTTCGGTAAAGAATCGCGTCGTGAGGTAGCCATTGAAGCCCTGGATGTATACCGCGAAGGGGAGATCCGCACCTATCATTTTGTAATACGTACCGAGCATATCTGGCGTTTCGGTTCCTACGATGTATTGCTTGACCAATTGGTCCCCTGCATAAACCTCAACCCACTTTCCATATACTTCCATGCGCTGGTTCACTTGGTCTACAGCACTCTTTTGCACAAAATGCTTCAAGGTGACCTTCGATAACGTTTCTAACAATACCTCGATGGCATCATGTCGAACGGGCCACTGCCCTTCTCCAACAACCCAACGGCCGTTTACGCGCTCCAATACCACTTCTGAAGGCTGCTTATCACGAATAATCACCTTTGTAATTGCTGCGGTATCGGTATAAGCAAAATCATATTGCGCCTTGAGCGCTTCAAGTCCATCACTGGAAGGGCTTTGACACGAAGCCAACGCTACTATTAAGAAGGAAAAATATTTAATGACGCGCATAAGCTCGTTTTCGTTGTAAATAGAAGATTAGGGATGCAAGGAGCAAGAGCACCTCGGGTAAGGCTACATTAATGAGTTTCCATTGGCTGGCTTCAGCAACAATCTTTTCGCCGTTCAAGAGTCGCAGTTTGACATCTCGAGTACGGGTTTGCATTAAACCAATGTCGTCTAGCATGTAATCCACCGTATTCAAGACTAAATCATCGTTTCCATATTGTATGCCCGTGTATTGGTCATATCCCAATGGCAATGGCTGTCCCCTCGGAAGTTCAGGGTTGATCAGGTTGACTTGGTTGCGAATCAAATCACCATCACTAAAAATGGCCATGGCTGTTTTTGCGCTGCTTTTCAACTGAGGAATTCCCACACCGGCTTTTGGTGCCAATCTATTGGCATAGGCACTTTCAAAAGTTCCTTCGAGTAAGACACCACCAATAACATCACGACTAGTAAAAGCACGCGGATCCGGACGATTATACAACAACTCCAAGCTCACCGTATGAGGCGCGGCAACGGAACGAGCATTCGAAGAACTCAATAGCAGTGGCGTTTGAACCACGTTTGAAACTTCGAGCAATTCCAAGCTTGAGCTGAACTCCCCTTTTACCGCATTCATATTTGCCACAGCAGGATGCTCAGTAGCGCCCCAAAGCGGGAAATATACCCAAGGGTTCACACTTCGGCGATCGTTCACCCCTGCACATCGAACGTCTTGAACAAGGTCAGCGTTGATTCGTACGCCATATTTGAAAAGCAAGTCGGTCAAACCGAGGTCATAGATGGTTGGGTAGGCCAAAAATTCCGGCCCAAAGCTGAGGCTGTCCATTTCAGCATGCACGCCATCAATAAACCAAAGCATTTTACCGCCTCCCATGATGAACTGATCCAAAAGATATTTGTCCAATTCATTGAACGGCGCAGTCGGTTTCGCAACGACCAGTAGGTCATAGGTATTCATGCGACGCACCATATCACTGATATCAGCATCGCCATTGGCATCCGCTTTATAAGTCTGCATGGAGAATCGATCCACGGCGTAGTTCTCACTTAATGCCATGCCTATTCCGGCCGTTTGCACCGCGCTCAACTCGCCATGACCAGTGACCATACCCACCTTCGGCTTATCCTCGACAAGTAGGGCATTTAACGCACGTGCTAGGTTGAATTCCAATTGTTGGATCGAAATATTCACCTGCTCTGCAGGATCAAAGACCATGACATTTTCGAGCAGGACTGCGCTTACCTCATTTTCTTGATACGCCATTGTAGCTCCAGGGAACACATTCAGAACACTCTGACCATCCGCTTTTTGAACTTGAAGCTGAACGGCGTTAATTCCCTTGGTGGCCAATTGATTCTTGAACTCTGTGGCATTTTCAACAGTGCTCGGATTGATAAACTCGAAGAATATATTTCCGTTCTCAGCGGCCCATTCCTCGAGCATATATCGCGTCTCAATTTTTAGTCGCTCAAATCCTGCGGGGAATTCTCCCTCGAGATACACGTTTATAAGCAAGGGCTCCTCAACACGATCGAGCAAACTCAGGGTGCCTTCGCTCAGGCTGTAGCGCTTTTCCTCTGTGAGGTCCCAACGCACATGAATGAATTGGCTCAGAACCACTAGTGCTAGAGCTACAAAGGGATAAGGCAAAAATTTTCGCCAGGGTGCACGCAGGTGGTTTTTACCTAAAACCGCTAATGAGAGTCCGAAAAAGAGCAATACGACCGCAACGAAATAAGCGATATCACGCAGGTCCAAAACACCACGCGCCATACTGATGTAATGCTCGTTCATACCGAAGTTGCGCACGGTCAATTCCCAGCCGGAGAACTTGTATAAATCGGCCAGCGACTCAAAGCCTAAATACATGCCGAAGGTCATGGCTACTGCCAAGACAAATGCGACAACGTTGTTGGATGTTAGGGCACTGGCAAACACGGATACCGCCGTATATGCAGCACCTAAGGCCAGTAAACCTATATAAGAACCAATGGCTGCACCCCAATCCAAATTACCTACTGGTGAACCCAATACTCGGACACTCCATAAGTACACGAGTGTTGGCAGAATGGAAAGCAAGACCACAGCGAAGGTTCCCAAAAATTTTGCCCAAATCAACTGCGCGAGGGAAAACGGTCGAACCACCAACAACTCCATCATGCCCGATTTCAATTCGTCACTGAAGGTCCGCATACTAATGGCCGGAATCAGGAATAGGAAGACCCAAGGTGCTAACCCAAAATAATTCTCTAATGTGGCATAGCCTCCCTCTAGAATATTAAAGGGCCCATTGAACACCCAAAGCATCAAGCCATTTATGAGCAGGTAAATACCAATAATCAGGTAACCCAACACGCCAGAAAAATAGACTTTAAGTTCCTTCTTTAGTTGTGCAATCATGCTGTTTCGCTATGTAGTTCATCACAGGTCCAAGCCATGGCCTTTCCCGTGAACAATGCTTTCGTTTTGGGCCATACCTCCGCAAAAACCGCGCTATGACGGTAGGCCTCTAGATAGTTTTCATCTTCCCAGATGCTGTAGGTAAAATAGCAGGTTCCGCTGGCTAATAACTTCACGTTCAAACAGCCCTGAGCACCTGCAATCTGAGCTTTATATGCTTCAAAAAGCGCTTCGAACGCTCTGCCATTCTCAGTTTTAGGGACTATTGGGAGTTGAACTATTCTCGTAATCATACAAAGTCTATTCGTACCCAATCGTGCAAGTTCAAGCCCAATAATTCATTCGAGCCTTTAATATGTTCACCACCGCTTTTCCCTACGACAATACACATCGTATCAAAATCATCCCAAAGTGCTGCGATCTTACCCTGCGGAACATCACCTATCCTATCGTAAAACTTTGCAATACTGCGATTGCGGGATGTTTCTACAGAGGCTCGACGGCCTTGCTTCGAAGATTCGAACATGGCCTTCGTTATGTTCGTCACACAGGTTCCATAATGATCGATATAGACCACGTGACCACGAATGGCGTTTGCATCAACTACAGGAACTTGGCTCTTTAAACGCTTGATACTTTTCAAACTTGGCCCTAAAAGATCCACTTTTCCGCCTTCACAAAGGTGAGCGGCAGCTGAAGCAAAAAGACCATTGACATCCATCGGGTCAATGCCTCTAATATCCAAAATCCTAGCCGCTACAATCTTTGCCCCCTCCAATACGGTTGCGAGTATACCATTGTTCGGGGCCAAAAAGAATTGGCCATCCGCCTTCATACAGATGTAATCCAAGCCCTCCTTAGGTGCGCTTCCAACGAACATTATGTGGATGCTTCCCGGCGGAAACGACCTGTAGGCGCGCTTTAAAAGAAAGGCACTTTGCAACACATTATGTGGCTCAACATCATGGCTGATATCAATCCAATTCAGGTTTTTGACCCGGCGAATAAACTGCGCTTTCGCCACAGCCAAGCTCGGGTCTTTTAGTCCAAAATCAGAAGTTGCTGTAATTACCGCCATAGAGGGGCTAGTGCCGCGTTGAGTATTGATGAAAATGTAGTTACTTTGTCAAAAGTAAGGCAATTCCGCCTTCCATTTCATCAAGTAAGCGAGCAGTAATTGACAGAACGCGTTTTTGAACTCAACGGAGCTGAACCGGCCCAATTATACGGACCCAGCAACACCTTCCTAAAGCAGATTGGAGTTCACTTTCCAATGCTTAAAATTGTCGCACGCGGACACCAAATCAAGGTGGCCGGTCCGGACGAGGTTTTGGATGAATTTGAGGATAAGCTTGAGGCCATTCTTGCCTACGTGGGAGCGAATAAATCCCTGGATCAGAGAGCTTTTGATCATTTGATTCAAGCCAAGGATGCAGCAAAAGTTAACCAGACTTTACTGAAGGATGATGTGATTTTACACGGTCCTAACGGACGAATCATTAAGGCAAAGACGGTTAACCAAAGCAGGTTGATTGAGACTTCCATGGTCAATGATTTAGTCTTTGCCATAGGCCCTGCTGGTACCGGAAAAACCTATACTGCGGTTGCATTGGGTGTCCGAGCGTTGAAGAATCGCGAGGTTCGACGCATCATTTTAACGCGTCCTGCTGTTGAAGCCGGCGAGAATCTTGGATTTCTTCCGGGCGACTTGAAAGAAAAATTGGACCCATACCTCCAACCTTTGTATGACGCACTTCGCGACATGCTCCCCAAAGAAAAACTGGAGTACTTCCTTGAAAATAAAACGATAGAAATTGCCCCTCTTGCTTTCATGCGCGGACGCACCCTCGATGATGCTTTCGTTATCCTAGATGAAAGTCAGAATACGACTACAGCGCAGATGAAGATGTTCCTTACCCGTATGGGGGAGAATGCACGTTTTATCATCACTGGAGATACTTCACAAATCGATTTGCCAAAACACCAAAAGAGTGGTCTCAAAGAAGCAGTTTCAAAACTGGAGGGATTGAAAGGCATTGGCATAATAAAATTGGACGGACGTGATGTCATCCGTCACCCGCTCGTTAAACAAATTATTAAAGCTTACGAAAAAGAGTGATCATGAATCAAGAACCAGAATACCAATTCTCAGGATTAACGAAGTTTTACCGCGGAAAAGTACGCGACGTATATACTATCGGCCAAGATGTCCTTGTGATGGTTGCATCCAACAGAATTTCTGCTTTTGACGTAGTACTTCCCCGACCTATTCCAGGTAAAGGCCAAGTACTCAACCAGATCGCCGAGCATTTTCTCGAAGCTACAAAAGACATCGTTCCAAACTGGCGCTTAGCCACTCCTGATCCGCAGGTAACCATAGGCCATCGTGCGGAGCCATTCAAGGTTGAAATGGTTATTCGGGGATATTTAGCTGGGCATGCAGCACGCACTTACAAAAGCGGTCTTCGCGAACTGTGCGGTGTAAAACTCCCGGAAGGCATGAAGGAAAACGACGCCTTCCCAGAGCCAATTATCACTCCTGCAACCAAGGCTGACCATGGCGCGCATGATGAAGATATTTCAAGAGAAGATATCATTGCGAAGGGAATAGTAAGCGAAGCCGATTACATTCAACTCGAAACGTATACGCGTGCGCTGTTTAAGCGTGGCCAAGAAATGGCAGCTGCCCAAGGTTTGATTCTAGTCGATACCAAATATGAATTCGGTAAGCTTGCCGATGGCACCATCGTATTGATCGATGAAATCCATACACCAGATAGCTCACGCTATTTCTACGCTGAAGGCTATGAAGAGCGTCAAGCAGCTGGCGAAGCACAACGCCAACTAAGCAAAGAGTTCGTTCGTGAGTGGTTGATGGAAAACGGCTTCCAGGGTAAGGAAGGGCAACAAGTGCCTACAATGACGGATGATTTCGTTGCATTAGTGAGCAGCCGTTACCAAGAATTGTTTGAGCGCATTACGGGGAAAACTTTCCAACCTACCCCGGAAGAAGGCGCCGAAGAACGCATTAAATTGAACGTAGAGAACTACTTGGCCACCTTCTGGGAGTAACACCCAAAAAGCGTTTGGCCCGGATTTTGGATGGGTATAGGCATGAAAAAGCTGTTTTTAATTCTACTACTCGTTGGCGCTGGTCTCCAAAGCCATGCCCAATTCAAAATTTTACGCTTTGGTGTAAAAGGTGGTATTAACTATCCACAAGCGAACATCAGCACGCAGGACCTTATCGACCTGTACACCAATCAGAACTACAACATCTCCAACGTCCAGACGGATGTGACCAACGGATTCAACTTCGGCGGTATTGCACGCATCGCTGTGCCTTTAATCCCAGCCTACATCCATGGAGAGGCCTTGTACACACAGTTTGATCAAAACTTGCTTATTGTCGACAACGGCCAAAACGTCGATATGAGCACGACCGTTCAGCGCTTGGACTTCCCTATTAGTGCCGGGATGAAGTTCGGCCCGGCATGGGCAGGCTTGGGCGCAACGCCTTCCATTCCCTTCGCAAACGCAAACGATATCTGGACACCAGATGTGGAGGCCCAATTCACTTGGGGCTGGCACATTCATGCAGGCTTGAAGCTTTGGAGATTAATGGGTGAAATCAAATACGAAGGAGGCTTCGGCATGTTGGCCCAAAACGTCTCATACAACTACGACGGTACGGATTACAACTTTAATCTGGATGCCAGAAATAGTCAGTTGGTGGTGAGCGTTGCCTATCTTTTTAAGTAGTCAGCTCCTTTAAGTAGCCTTTATTCCAGAAATGGCTAATGACACCAATGGTATAAGCATCGCTATCTAGGTCAACCATGCGTTTTTTCAGCTGTGCCCGATTAAGCCCGTCTGTACTCAAGTAGAAATACGTGTAACCAAGCACTCGGCTTTGCTCCACAATAATGGCGCACTTTTCTTGGCCCTTTCTTCCAGGCCCGACCAGTACGGCCTCATCCGGCAACATGGCCTTTCGCATGTCGAAAAGTGAAACACTCTTCGCTTCAGGCTTCCATACCAAAGGCTGTGCATGCTTTTCGTAATGAGGACGATCTTTGTCTAAAAGAAAAGATTGAGGGTCCAATTTATGTTCCATCATCAACCGCTGCAACCAAGGGTATAATCTTTTTGGGCTTTCAAAAAAGAACTGAGGCAATTGGTGGCGAATGGGGAATACTTTAACGAACTCCACCGTCGCACTTTTCTTAGGCTCAGGAAAAATGCCATAGTTCAGCAACTTTTTCTTCTTCACGGCATTGTAGATCGGCCTGTGCAATTCAACCGTTTTGTGGTATAATATCTCTGCAATGGCCTCATTACCGATATCTTCTACCTCCAAACGTACTGCCTCCTCCTGCAATGCCAAAGCGACTTTATTATCAGCCACAAAGTGGCGATTGATGCTGTTTTGTAAATCTTTGCTAGTACCGATATAGATGATTTCATCCTCAGCATTAAAGATGTAGTAGATACCTACTTTATTCTGTAGGTTCTTCACTTGCTCCTTAAACGGGTTCTTAGCTACACTCGCATCTCGCGAGATATGTACCTCTTGAAATACCGAAGACCGGTCTTTTTCCAATAAGATCTTCAAAAGGTCAACTGTAATACGGGCATCCCCTTCAGCCCTATGACGGGCAGCATTTACTAACTCGAGCTCTTTGCTCACCGTTTTCAATCCATAGTTTTCCCAATCAGGAAATATGCGCTCCGCATAAGGAATGGTATCGAGTGTGGCCCGATGGTAATCAAAGCCCAATGAATCAAATTCTTGCTGAAAAACGCGGTAATCGAAACCTATGTTATGCGCCACGAAGGTGCAATCCTCAGTGATTTTCACGACACGCTTTGCCAATTCATAGAACTTCGGCGCTGTCCGGACCATTTTATTCGTGATGCCTGTAAGCTTCGTTACATACGGATCAATCGCCTTTTGAGGATTGACCAGCGAGACTAATTGGTCCACTATTTCACCATCCTCAAGAATGAAAATCGCAACATCGATGATCTTCTCCTCGCCCCAGGCACCTCCTGTACATTCTATGTCTACTACGGCGAAACGCATCATCAATAATTTCTAGCACCAAAAATGGATGACCCGATGCGCACATGGGTTGCACCACATTCCACCGCAATCTGATAATCCCCGCTCATACCCATACTGAGTACATCCCACTCTCGGGTTGCGCCATGTGTATCAAAAGCGGCTTTCAAAGTCATAAATTCCGAGCGAATCTGATCTTGATTATCCGTGAAGGTTGCCATACCCATCAAACCACGCACGCGAACATGGGTAAAGGTTTCCAATGCAGCGACTACCTCAGCCAATTCATTTGCGTCGAAACCAAACTTCGTCTCCTCTTGCGCTATATGAACCTGCAGTGTACAATCAATGGTGCGGTCCACCTTCTTGGCCTGCTTGTTCAGCTCGTGTAAAACCTTCAGGCGGTCCACCCCATGCACTAAATGAACGAAGGCAGCCATATACTTTATCTTATTCGTCTGTACATGACCAATCATGTGCCATGCAATGTCCTTGGGAAGCGCCTCGTATTTTTCAGCCATCTCTTGAACTTTGTTCTCACCAAAATGGCGCTGGCCGGCGTCATAAGCCTCTTCCAAAAGTGCAACAGGCTTTGTTTTGCTGACGGCAATAAGCTCCACCGTATCGGGGAGCTGAGACTTTATTTCTTGTAGTGCGGACGCTATACTCATTTGAACACGTGGAGCAATAAACCACTGCGAAGTTTGGGCTCAATATACGTGCTCTTTGGAGGCATTGAGCCCCGGTTATGCGCAATTTCTTTCAAGAGTTTTACACTGACTGGAGGAAGGCGAAAACCCAATCCGTAGCCTTGCTTTGCCATGGATGTACTCAGGTCTTGCTCACCTTGTCTCATATAGGTAATGCGTGCATCATTTCGTTCATCCTGCACATCCAAAACCGGGCGTAAAACAGTGTCTAGCAACAACTGGGTAGCAAGGACTTCATCGGACGACTTTTGCTTGTGGTTGAGCGCATACCACTGCCCTTCCCAATACATTTCAAAATTATACTTTGAAAAATCCCCGGCTGGTGCATCTATGGGCCAAACCTCATAAGTAGATTCCAAGTCTTTTGGAGAAAATACTCGGTCCTCTAAACGCATCCAACGTTCAAATGAATCAATATTCAGGTGCTGCTCCGCCATAAACATACACATCACACCCTGTGCCAATGGATTTTCTGGATGTGCATTCGCAACGCGCACCGAAGAAGCGAGACGGTGGTGTCCATCGGCAATGTATTTGGTACCTGCCGATGCAAAAAAAGATTCCAACTCCTGCACACGCCCAACAGGCACCGGCCAGAGCTGGTGCAAATAGCGATCCGTCGAAGAAAACTCGTATTCCGGACGGTCTTTTTGAACCTCAGCAAGTAGCGCATCAAAGGCAGCATTCGTCTTACCAAAAACTAAAACCGGCTCAGCCTGGAAGCCTGTGATGTCCAAATATTTCTCGAATAGCATTTCACGCTGTTCAAGCGTTTTCTCGTGTGGTAGGGTTTGTCCCTCGGCGACACTCTGTGCATCCAACAAGCCTATAACACCTATAAAATCATGCACAGGAGTTTTCTGACGATAGATGTAATAGGTCGGCTGCTCATCCATCTCAAAAACACCTTCGTCAACGAAGGCATCAAACCGACCCCGTACCGCATTAAAACGCATCTCATAGCTCGCCTCAGGCAATGCACTGGGATTGATAACGTGCAAGAAGGTATATGGGTTGTTTTCGAGCTTGTCTTCAAGTTCGTAGGGCTCGTAGCTGATGTAGGAGCGTGTTGCAACCAAATACGCCTTATCCCGCGTGGGACGCATGGCTTTGAAGGGATGTAACATGTTGGTGGTTCTTATTTGGGTTCCTCCAAGGTACGCCGAAGGCGCAAATATCCCCAACAAAAAAGCCCCGCTCCGCGGGGCTTTTTCAAACAAGCTTTTTTTTCAAATTACGCTTCGGCTGCTAAGGCGTCGATGTGCGCAGCAAGTTCGGTTCCGATGCGGTCTTGCGCCTCTCCGGTCGCTGCACCAATATGTGGGGTCAAACTTACTTTTCCGTTCATCAACACCTTAATGGCTGGGGTTGGCTCGTTTTTAAACACATCCAAACCAGCGCCTGCAACTTTGCCGCTTTCGAGGGCATCCAACAACGCCTC
>CAJXTR010000025.1 GCA_913060465.1 uncultured Cryomorphaceae bacterium
AGCCCAATGCTGCGGTGGTGGCGTTGGACGAACAACAATCGGTCCGTCAAACCAGCTATGGAGGAACGATGCGATACCAGGAGAGCCAGGAATGCGTGCTGTATTTGGTCAATGGGTCGCACAGGGAAAAAGTAAAAATTGCGAAGGTGAGTTCGAGGGCGGAATTGGACCCTCATCTCCCTATTTTAGAAAAAGAGTTCAACTTAAAACTGGTTAAGTATGCGCCGGCGATATCGGCGAAGACGAGTGCCAGAAGACGGAATAGACGATGAAAAATTTAGTATTGGCCGCTTTGTTGGTGGCGGGATTTGGCGCTAAAGCGCAAGTGGATGCGGATAAAGCAGCCGTGATTAAATCTATTTATACGGAGGCGCTCGGCGCTCAGCAAGGGTATGAATGGCTGAGGTATATGTGCGAAGAGATTGGCCCGCGCCCTAGCGGTTCAGAGGCGGCTAATGAGGCGGCGCGCTGGGCAAAGCTTGCAATGCTGCAGGCTGGCGCAGATACGGCTTGGCTTCAAGAGGTAGAGGTGCCGAAATGGTATAGAGGGGACGAATGGTCTAAGGCCTATGCTGGCGGAGACCCGATAGCTTTGCCGACCACGGCGCTGGGAGGATCTGTGCCTACCCCTAAAGAAGGCGTGCGCGCTGAGGTGGTTGAGGTTGGATCCTTCGAGGAATTGGAAGCTTTGGGACGCGAAGGGGTGGAAGGCAAGATTGTCTTTTACAACACTTATATGGACCACAGTCTTATCAGCACATTTAACGCCTATGGCGGTGCAGTGAAGTACCGCTGGGCAGGTGCCATGGAGGCAGGAAAATATGGTGCGGTGGCGACTGTTCTTCGTTCGGTTACACTGTTACGCGATGATTTGCCACATACGGGTGCGATGAGCTATGGAGATAGTGAGGTAAAGATTCCTTCGGCGGCGATTTCTTGGCAGGCAGCAGATATGTTGGACCACCTTTTAGGGAAGGGTCAAAAGGTAGAATTAGAGCTGTTTCTGGACTGTGGCGTTCAGGGTACGGCGACGAATTATAATGTCATTGCAGATTTTAAGGGCACGGACAAGGCCGACGAGATTATGTTGGTGGGCGGTCACATTGACTCTTGGGATTTGGGCCAAGGCGCGCAAGACGATGGCGCGGGATGTGCACATGCCATGCAGGTGCCGAACCTGTTGAAGCAGGTTGGCTACGAGCATCACAGAACCATTCGCGTGGTATTGTGGGCGAACGAAGAGTTCGGCTTGGATGGTGCTAAGGAATATGCGAATTGGGCCCGAATGAATAATGTACACCACTGGGTGGCGTTGGAAAGCGACGGTGGGGCAGGTGTGCCTCGCGGCTTCGGCGTGGGTGCTGACGAAGAGTGGGTGGAGAAGGTCAAAGCCTTTGAGCCGTATTTCACGCCCTATGGTGTTACGGAATTTGCCAAAGGGGGCGGAGGGGCCGATTTATCCCCGCTTCGAGGCCATGATAATTTCTTCATTGGATTCCGTCCGGACAGCCAGCGTTATTTCGATTTTCACCACAGCGCGCGCGATCGCATTGATGCCATTCATCCCCGCAGTTTGGAAATGGGATCGGCCAGTATTGCTGCCCTGTATTACCTGTTGGACCAGCTTTAGTGTAAAAAGTACACTTATTCGTTTTTTGTACTACTTTTATAGGAGTTAACTCACTCCCATAATGACTCAAGAATCGGATCGCACCTCGGCCTTAATGGCTGAAGCATGGCGCGTTTTGGAAGGTTGTGCAAAGCCCTATGGTTTTGTGGCGACGTCCCAGGACAAGGATAATTATGCCCGTTTGTGGTCCAGGGATAGTGCTATCGCAGCCTTAGCGGTGTTGTCTAATGAGCATAAGGAGTTGTACCCAACGGTGGAGCAAAGCATTTGCAATCTGCTCGATGCTGTCGGCGTTCATGGCGTTTTTCCATCGAACGTTAGCTTCTCTGAAGACCATACTATTTCTGAAGTAAGTTATGGAGGACCGGTAGGTCGCACGGATAGCCCGTTTTGGTGGGCGATTGCCGCAATGAGCTACCTAGAAGTAGTGAATAACCCTGTTTTAAAGGAGCGCGTTCAGGACCATATTGAAGTCATTGAATACCGTGCCCATGCTTGGGAGTTTAACAACAAAGATTTGATGTATTCCCCCGCCTCAAGTAATTGGGCGGACGAGTATCCTGTGGAGGGCTATGTGCTGCTCAACAATGTATTGCGGTATTGGATGCTTCAAAAAGCAGGGAGGATATTCAATCATAATGGCTATCGCAAAAAGGCCGTGACCGTGTTGTTGGCGATCAAGTCGCATTTCTTTGGGGAACCGGCAGAGGCCATGAGTTTGTTTACGAAGAGCCAGCGGGAGGAATTGGACACGTATTCAGGTGGCCACAGAATCCTGATGAGCTTTACGCCGGGCGCGCTAAATAATCACATAGACGCCTTGGGATTAAGTGTAGCTTTCTTGGTGGGCGCGGCTTCAAAAATCACCATGAATAAGGTATTTGAGCGTTGGGCGGAAGGTCCGCTTGCAAAGTCGCTCGTACCGGCGCATTGGCCTATTATTGAGGCGGGTGATCCGCAATGGCCAGATATTCAAAGTAATTACGCTTACGATTTTAAAAACCATCCCGGCCACTTCCACAACGGCGGTGTTTGGGGATTGACACAGGGGTTTGCGGCAGCCATGATGGCCGCTACGGACCATGACCACTATAACGTCTTCGACTGCTATGAAGATTTGCTCGAGCAGAGCCTTGAGTGCCATCCTTTCCCAGAATACTTTGATTACCAAGGCTTGCAGCCCGGGGGTGTCCAATCCTTGGGTTTTTCTGCCGCATCGTATTTGCTCGCTACGGCGGCACGAGAAGGCAAGGCGGCCTTCAACCAAGTCTTTGAGCGCCCGCAACAGTCGGAACGAGAGATGGTGGTGCGCATTGCACGGAACTTGGCCGCAGAAATCATGGCAGAACATCCTTCGCGAGTGTATAAAATCAGCGGAGAAAGCGGTTGTGGGAAAACCACCCTAGCCCGCGCTATTGTGCAACTGCTTGAGGAGCAAGGCAAAAAGGTGTTGATGTTGTCCCAAGACGATTTCTTCCAATTGCCCCCACGTCAAAACCACAACAAGCGTGTAGAAGATTTCAGTTGGATTGGGCCACAGGAAGTGGATTTCGACCTGCTTAATGGTTGTATACGAAGCGCTATTGAAGGCTTAGAGCCGACCCAAAAAATTCCTGTGATGAATTGGGAGCGCGACGAACAAGAATGGGTAGAGGTCAATACCGCCAATCTTGATGTGATCGTGGTAGAGGGCACCTATGTCTTGCATGAGAAGCACGAAGATGAGGTGGGTGTTTTCTTTACCCATACCTATGAGGATACCAAGGAGGCGCGCATTGCTAGAAACCGTGAAGTCGTGGACGATTTCATTCAGCGTGTATTGGCCCGCGAGCACGAACTTATTGCACCCCTTGGGGCAAAGGCGGATTTCCGCATTAGTACAGATTATAGAATTATAAAACCGGAATAACATGAAGAATTGGATCCTATTAGCATCTATAGGCCTAGCGTTTGCAAGCTGTGAAAGCGCGGACGAATGGAGTGTACAGAGTCCTGATGGTGCTATTGAAGTGGAGGTAGAGTTGTCCGAAGCGGGCGAGATCACCTATGCTGTTGAATTCAACGGAGAAGAGGTCATTGCGGATTCGAAACTTGGTTTTGATTTCGCGAACGCGGATGACTTCCTTGAAGGCTTTGAGCTGTATTCGAAAGAAGAAAAATCGATCAACGAACCTTATCAAATGCAGTGGGGGCCCAACACGGAGTTGGTAGCCGAGCACAACGAATTGGTCCTAAATTTTATTCAACCTGCTAATGGTAGAATCTTAGGCGTTGCCTTCCGTGCAGCAAACGATGGATATGCATTTAGGTATTTGATTCCAAGTCAAGACGAGGGCGCGCTTGTCGTGGCGAACGAACGTTCAGAGTTTAACTTGACCGAAGATGCTGCGGCGCATTGGATTCCTGGCGACTGGGAAATTTACGAGCATCCGTATAATCACACGAAAACAAGTGAGATCGATGCGTTGAGCAAGGCCAACCACCCGAACCTTGCCTCTACACATATCGTGGAGAACAGTGTGAGCACCCCGGTGACCTTTGTGTACGAGAACGGCACGCACATGAGCATTCATGAAGCGGCACTGGTAAATTACAGCGGCATGACGCTTCTAAAAACGGGAGACTACAGCTTCGTAAGTAGCCTGGTAGGCCGTGAGGACGGAAATAAAGCGACTATTCCAACTCCGTTCAAAACCCCATGGCGCATGGCGATCATCGGTAATGAAGCAACAGACCTGTTGGCCTCACACTTGATGTACGACCTCAACGAACCAAATGTAATGGGCGACATTTCTGAATGGTTCCAACCGCAGAAATATGTGGGTATCTGGTGGGAAATGCATATGGGCAAGAGCACCTGGGACTACGGCATGACCCAAGATATGGGGACGTGGATTCAAGACGGTAAGGAACATGGTAAACACGGCGCAACCAATGAAAACACAAGACGCTACATTGACTTCGCGGCGGAACATGGATTCAGCGGTGTATTGGTCGAAGGCTGGAACACGGGCTGGGAGCACTGGATAGGTTTTGACGATCGTGAAGGCGTATTTGATTTTGTTACAGAATACCCGGATTACGATTTGGATGAGCTTCAGAAATACGCACAGAGCAAAGGAGTGTCTCTCGTGATGCACCACGAAACCTCAGCGGCTCCGCGCACTTATGAGCAGCAAATGGATACGGCCTATGCCTTGATGCAAGCCAATGATATTCACCTAGTCAAGAGCGGCTATGTCGGCCCTTTGCTTCCTAAAGGCGAATACCACCACGGTCAGTGGATGGTGAACCACTACAATAATGCGGTTTTAAAGGCCTACGATTACCAAGTAGCGGTGAACACCCACGAGCCTATTAAAGGAACGGGTCTAGAACGTACTTGGCCGAACTGGGTGGGTCGTGAAGGCGCTCGCGGTCAAGAATTCAACGCTTGGTCCATCGAGGGAGGGAATTATGTTGACCACATCCCGACCATGGCCTTTACAAGATTCCTTAGTGGCCCGATGGACTACACGCCTGGGGTATTTAAGCTAGAAACCAAGAGCGGTCCAGAAGGGAGCAATAGAGTACGAAGTACTATTGGGCAGCAGTTTGGATTGTATTTGGTCGTACCATCTCCTATTCAAATGGCCTGTGATCTGCCGGAAAACTACGAAGCGCATCCAGAGTGGTTGCAGTTCATCAAAGATGTTGCAGTGGATTGGGAAACCAGTATTCCTGTAGCCGGCGAGGTTGGCCAATTCGTGGCTTGGGCACGCACTCCAAAAAATTCAGACAGCTGGTACATTGGTGCTGCGAATGCCGAAGGTGCACGTGATTTAAGCATCGCTCTAGATTTCCTTGATGAAGGAAAAACCTACGAAGCCACAATTTACAGAGATGCCGACGATGCCGATTGGAAAACCAATCCGTACGCAGTGACTATAGAAACCATCACGCTTTCGAGCGCAGAAGAATTAAAGGTCCGATTAGCCTCGGGCGGTGGCTTCGGTGCCATACTACACCCCATAACGGAATAGTAGCTTTATCACAGAAGCTGTATGTAAAGCCGATAAGCCCTGGGTTCGCCCGGGGCTTATTATTTAAGGGCGGCTTTCATGGCGAGGTATACGCCATTACTCCACCCAAACCCGTCTTGCAGGTCATATTCCCCTCCTGCGCTGAGGTTCTCTGGTTCGTACACATTGTACTTCTCCACAAACTTGCCTTGAGCCTCATATACCACCTCGCAGGTACGCAGCCAACGCTCCGCCAAGTCTCGAGCCTCCTGCTCAAACCCATACTTTCTAAGCCCTTCAAAAGCGATCCACTGCAGCGGTGCCCAGCCGTTTGGGGCATCCCATTGCTGTCCCGAAAACACCGGTGTAGTAGTAATTCCACCTTTTTGTAACAAATGTTTCTTCATCTGTGCCACCACAACCTCGGCTTGCGCCTCGGTGGCGATCCCCAAAAACAATGGGTACATCATGGCTGCGGACGGGTGCTCCGTACGCAATCGGCCCGCTGTCCAGTGCCAATCAAAGAATCCCTTCTCTGCATCAAACAACTTCGTTTGTATAGCTTCCTTTCTTCGCTTCGCAGCCTCCACATACTCCTTCTCACCGGTAATTCTCCCCAACAATTCCTCCAAGAAATAGAGCAGACAGTTCAAATCCACGGGACACAAATCCAGCGTTTCTATACTCTCCAACCCTTTGCCTTGGTCAAACCATCTCGAAGAAAAATCCCAACCGCTCTCACAAGCCGCTCTTAGGTGACGGAAAAACTCAGGGCGTTGTTCCGCGTGTGATAACCATTCCAAGTCCGTCCCAAACATCTCGACACGCGGCCCATCCTCCTCGTCGTAATAGCGGGTCAACCCATCACGTGTGCGCTCCGGCGCGCTCCAAAAAGCAAGCTCCTTTTTCAAAGCGTCCAAGTGTTTTGCATAAATCGCCTCCGGATCATCCGAGGCCTGAGCCAGGCCATCCACCATTAAAGCAAAAAACGGCGGTTGACTGCGGCTTTCGTAATAGGTGCGGTTGCCGTTCGGCACATGGCCGAGTGTTTGAATGAGGTAATCAAAGTTCGCCACGAGATCGGCCACCCATTCCATCTTACCCGAAACAATGAGCCCAATCTGCGTAAAATAGCTGTCCCAATAGTAGACTTCTTGAAACCGACCCCCAGGAACCACATAGCTGTATGGTAGTGGGATTTTTGACGAGCGTTCAGGTACATCTGCGTTTTTATGCAGATAAGGCCACAGCGCCTCTATATGCGCTTCCGGCGATCTTGATGAATCTCCTTTAAAACCCACGGTTGCATCCTCGGCAAAATCAAAATGTGCGTGGAAAAAGCGCTCCAAATCAAAATCCGAAGCATCCTTTTCAGCATCATAAGCCGCAAGGATTTCTTCAGGCGAAACCTTTAGAACAGCATCAGAGATGGCTTTTTCATCCTCCCAAATTCCAGAGGTATGAAGCGCGACAAAGAGTTCTTTCAGGTCACGATCAATTCTATGCATGCTCCTTCGCGGTCAGTCGTTTTAAAAGGAATACGGCCACTATTAATAGCGTCATTGGTACCAAAGTGAAATAGAAGGCTCCACCGCCAAGATGTTCAAAGAAGTATGCGGTAATCCGCGAACCCAAAGTACCACCCGTGGCCGAGAACAATACAATCAATCCCGTCATTGGGCTGTGCAATGCCTTGGGAAGTGCACTGAGCACGACACTGTTTAAAAGCGGATAAATGGGGGCGATAAACAACCCAACCAAAGGGAAGATGAAGGCAATTACAGGCAGTCCAAGAATGCGTGCACCTCCAGCCGCTACTTCAGCATCAAGCGCTTGGGGCAGTACAAATGCCACGAGTAACATCGCGCCAACAATGGCTACAGACAAGACCGCGCTCCAATGGAAACGTTCAGTGAGCTTTCCGCCAATAATGCGTCCCACGCCAAGGGTAATGGCCAAAATGCTGGCCATGCGAATACTGTTGTCCTCGCTGAGGTTCAGCACCTTCTCATTGAAGGTAGGGAGCCAAGTCATGATGCCTTGTTCCGCCATGACATATAAGAAGGCAGAGATCACGAAAACAATCACGAGCATTTTAACGATGAGCCCTAGCATGGCCTGAAACTCTTGAGCCAAAGTGTTCTCAGATGCAACTTTAGGAAGTTCAGGAATACGGACCAAGAACGCACCCGCGAGCAGTACCAGCCCCAACAAAACCAGGTATACATTGAGCCATGCATTAGGATCTTCAGGGCTGTTAAAAGCCGGGAAAAGGAAGTAGGCGAGGGCCACTCCGAACATGAACGTTCCTTCAATGGTACTCATCAGTGAGTTGTGTTCCTGTTCTCCCGAGGTCACAAGGCCAATAGCGCCATAGACACTGACCTTGATCAAAGCGAAGGTACAGCCCACAATAGCGAAGAGAATTTGCGCAGAGACGAAGCTGTTGCCCAAATACATCTGCAATAAGCCCAGTGATACAATGCCGAGCGCTATGAGCATGACTTTTTTATAGCCCATACGCGGAATAAAGCTCGCAAAGGCGAAGCTAATAATCGCAATGGGCATGTCCTTGAAGAGCTCAAGTGTGCTCGCGTGCACCTCAGTAATGCCATAATTATTGATGCTTTTCAGGATGACAATCCCGACGCTATTCAAAAGGATGGCAAAGACAAAGAAGTTGATGTGCAATGCCCATTTAAAAGGTTTATTCATGGCCAACGTAGGTAATAAGTGTCGTATCAATGTGTGCACCTAAAGACCGGCCTTGGCTAACACCTATTTCAATAGCGGGCATGTAGTGAATCCCGCCATATAGGCGCGAAATAGCAGCCTCATCAGATGCCGCCGTAAAGCTTGGGTATGAGCGATCCGGTAGGCCGTATGGACGTTCCGTAGAATCCTGAAAAGCGAAAGTTTGTCCAAAAACGCCCGAAAGCATAACCCCCGCAGCACCCGAAATCACACTGTGTCCAGAGGTATATTCAGGGAACGGAGGCGTTTGAAGTAGCGGAGTCCAATTCTCATCAAAATGCTCGTTAATCAAGGTCTCAGGGCGGACCAATTCCGAACGGTATTTCTCGTCCCAGCAAGAAATAAACCCATCAAACAAACCAACAGAAGCGCGCAAGTATGCGTTTGCCGTTTGTGCAAAATCTGCCTTTGCCTTTCGACAGGCAATCCCGGTAATTCCAATCCAATGCCCGCCTGGAGTTATCTTTTTAGTCGCCAACATCACGTGTCCACGGTGTACGCTCACGTACGGGTTACAATCCCAAAACTGCGCGATTTCCACCTGCTCGTCGGTGAGGTTATTGCGCACCTCATACACTTGCATTAGGTCTTTGTAGAATTTTGACGCCGTATCTAAACTCGGGGTCGGTGGCGGCACGGGCTTGAACATCTGAGCACTGTCCATCACGAGCGTACGAATGTTGCGCCAGTGTGGCTCGATGCCGTCCATATAGTCCGGTGGCGTCGGCTTCCAACGCATCGGATCGTCGTTGATGGTATATTTTGTGAACGTACGGCTTTGGTTGTAGTTATCTCCCTTCGCCCATTGTAGCACAGCGGCAGCGATAGTGGCCCCATATTCTTGGGAAATTTCAACGGCTTCTTGGCCATGGTGTCCGGCCAATTTTGCCATCAACCCCTCCATATGCGCTTCCATGCGGTCCTCAGAAAAAACCAATGCTTTTCCTACAATACCGGCAGCATGTAAGGCCGCGATTTCAGGCACATAAGCTTCCTCGGTCGGCGCTGAAGGCATGGCTGGAAAATCATGGAACTGTCCTGCCAAAGAGCGGTAATCTGATTGGCTTTGCGCCACTACTTCATAGGCGGCAGTAGCCGTATAAGCATAGACTCGGGCTGCTACAGGGGGAGAGAAAATATCATGTACTAAAATCTCTGTGATCGCTTGAAACTCCTCCTGGAGATCGCGCGAGTGTTCGGTATAGGGCTCTTTCGGTCCGCACTGCACCAACAGCATAGCGGCAAAGAAAATTGGGAGGGTTTTTATAAGTCTTTTCATGGCGGGGTTTAGCAATCGCAGAAGTACCGCGCGATGCCGGCTTCAAAGTTAATGGTGGTCGTATCGGCCGATTTCGGCAGCAAAATCCAATTAAAACTAAAGTTGTTGCACAACAAACTATTGCACTTGGTCTCGTCCACGGTCTTCACCGCAAAGCGCCAGCCGTCGGGCGTGGAGGACATCTTGAGATAATTGGTCGCTAAACAAGAAATCTCCATCGGATAGCCCACCAATGTCCATTCTGAAAAATCGATCGTTGGGTAGTTGCAATCCGGGCAGCCTTCATCTTGCGAGAAGCTGATCAAATCCTCATAAGCGGAATCTGTACGAATGACATATCCGGTAAACACGTTGATGCTAGGATCAAATTCAGGACCCATTAGGACGAGGTTTGTGCCTTCAACATCATTGTAATGTGTGTAGGTCTCGTATTCCGGATAAAGGTCTTCCCAGCTGCATTCTGGATCAAGGGTACATTGCGGTAAAAGCAGCCCCATTCCTACGATGGCTATAGATTTCAGAAGTGTATTGTGCATAGGGCTGTAAGTTACAAAACCGATGCGTATGTGGTAACTATTTGAGCAATAAGACGGGTCCGTCGTTTAGCAAGACTAGGGTGCCATTTTTATAGGGAAGGAATTTGCGTACACTTCCTCGTAGCAGGTATTTAGAGGGTCTAGATTCCGGGGTGATTTCACCCATAACTAGACCCATTCCACACATATTTTCAACCGTTCCTATACTCGTATGAAAGGCGTCCGAACCTCCGCCAATCCACCAGGTCTCTCCATCAAACCAACTCGCTGTGAGCGGTGCCCAATTCGCCCTTGCTGGCAAACTATACGGCCTAAACTCTCCATTGTTGTTTATTAAGAGCTCGCTCTGGGTCATTCCAATGCTAAAATGTTGTGCGTCTTCAAGTTCCTTCTCAAAGAGTTTATCAAAAGCCTTTCCGGAGAAATCGCGGTTTTTTAAATAGAATTTACGGTACTGTACACTCTCCTTGATGAGCTCGTCTCGTCCAAAAAGCGGGTATCGTTTGCCTTGGTTTACATAGCTGTAGAGAAAGTCGCGGTCACCGTTGTTGTCCAAATCCTTGATCCAAAGTTCTAGAGGCTCTGAAGGATTTAGATGTATGCCATGGTTATTGCCCACCGCTCCGGCAAGCAAGTCTAAATCGCCATCGCCGTCGATATCTGCCGCATCGAGGTGGCGCCACAAACTCGCTTCCGTCAACTTCGTGATGACCGGCGACTCCGAGGAGAAATCTATTTGTTGTACGGTGCCCCAATCGGTCGCCACGACCAATTCTTTTCTTCCATCACCATTCAAATCTGCGGCGATAGCATCGGTAATCATTCCAAGGCCGCTTGTCCAATTCTGCGAGCGCCACTCCAGCGCCCCCTCAGCCGTTCCAAAATACACCGCATGCTCCGGCGCCGCCCCATAGTCGTTCCACACGCTGCGCTCGCCGACAAAAGCGTCTTCAATACCGTCACCATCTATATCGAGCACGGCTACGGAGGATGCGTTTGTTCCAGGCCCTTCGATGACCTTGCCCGAATTCTTGGTTCCCGGCTTTAGGTATAGGCGATCTTGCTGGCGTTCGTTGCTTTTGGGCAATTGGCTACTTCCGCTCACTACAATCAACGCCTGATCCCCATTGCCAAGGGTAATCAATGCGGCATCCGTATCCTCGTATTCTAAATCACCTGAAATCTGAATGGTGTCCCAAGAACCTTGGTTTTCACTGGCCCAGAACGGAGTTTTTCTAAAACTCGCTCCGATGTATACATAGTCACCCCAAACCGCCCCAGCGGGACCCATTTCGTCGACACCTTCGAGTAATAGTGGCGTTTGTACGAAGGAAGTATAGGCATCTTCTTCATGTCCAAAAGGCAAGGTATCGGGTAGGGCGACTTGGTACTTTGCCGGAATAGGCGAATCTTTTACGCCCATAGCAGTGCCCTCACCAGGACGCAAATAGTTTAACTCACCCGGCAGTAATACAAAGGCTTCTTGCACTCCCGAAGGCCATTGCACCAAGATAGCACCGCCAAAATCATCAGCGATTCTTCGTCCCGAGCTATTGCTAAGCCAACCCCGAGTTCCAATGTTCCAATGCGGTAAGGCGCCACTACGCTTTTTGTACGACACGTTATATCCACCGAAGTCCACCATGGTCGAAGGGCCGCCCAACACGTTTTCATAGAGCAGGGCAGGTCCGTCTAAATTATTCACGACCAAATCCCATTTCCCGTCATTGTTAAAGTCCCCGTAGGCACTTCCATTGCTGGTGCCTGTGTAATCTAATCCCCATCTTTCTGTCGTTTCAACGAAGGCGCGATCTTCGATATACGCAGGTAAATTCATGAAGGCCCTATTCTCCACCTCGCCTGGAGGCATTTTGCTGTAGATCTGCTCGTCAAGTGCCGCGCCACCACCTCCATTGCTGAGGAACTGGATGTAGTCCAAATCATTGGGGCGTCGTTTGATGCCATTGGTGATGTAGATGTCCTTAGTGCCATTGCCGTCAAAATCCTCGAGCAACACGCCCCAACTCCAATCCGTGCTTTCCACACCGTGGTAAGCAGCTGCATCTTCAAAAACAGGCACATCGGCCGTCTTTGCAGGTAAGGTCCCTGCGTTCAGGTGCATGCTGTTTTTTGGGAATTGCTCCACATAGCCCTGGCCACGCTTGTATTTGTGGATGTGGAAAGGCTCTGCGCCCAAAGCGTTTTTGCGCTCCACTTCGTCCCAAGGTTTCATGTCCAACGTGAACAGGTCAGGCAATCCATTGCCGTCTAAATCTGCGGCATCAGCTCCCATGGTGAACTTGCTATTGGCCCTAAAGCTCTGATCGGTGGCCAATTCAAACCGCTTCCCGCCTTCGTTCAAATACAGGTAGTCGTTTTCATGAAAGTCGTTGCCAATGAACAGGTCGAGGTAACCGTCAGCATTGAAATCTTCGGCCACGATGCTCAATCCATAACCTATTTGCGAGCCTAAGATGCCCCATTCTTCGGAGCGGTCTTCAAAATCAGGATGTTCTGCATCTCCGGTGTTTAGGAAGAACAGATCACCGGCTTTTGGATCGCGGATTCCGCGCTGCGAAGCATTGTTAAAGGCTCCCGATGGGTGTACGCTATGACGTAATACATAGAGGTCCTGGTCTCCGTCGTTGTCCGCATCAAAAAACAGGGTTTGTTGACCGTACCCTACGATATCCACGCCGTCGACCAGACGGATTTGCGCGAAGGTTCCGTCGCCGTTGTTTAGGTAAAATTCATTTTTGCCCTTCCAGTGCAAGTATTCGACCGCGCTGATGCTGAGGTCAGGGAAGCCGTCAGCGTTAATGTCGGTAACGGACACGCCCGTTTGAAAATCGGACTCTCCTTGTACACCTGCAGCTGCGGCGCCTTCTTCAAACTGCCAATCGCCCTTATTCCAATAAAGTTCATTGGCCCCTTGGTTGCGAACAAAATAGATGTCTTCCAGGCCGTCCTGGTCAAAATCTGCCACAGCCACACCAGCACCGTTGTAGAAGTAGAGGTAGTCTACGATGTTTTGCTGCTCATTCTCGGGCAGGTCATTGCGGAAGGTAATACCGGAAGCGGCCGCACGTTCTTTAAACAACGTGGGTTCTTCGGGAGCGGTACACGCGACTCCTGCTAAGGATATGAGTAAGAGCCAGCGCTTCATTAGTTCGAAAGCTTGTATTCTTCCAAAGGACCGTCCACCTTACTGAAGAGGACGAAGGTCTCACCGTCTCTTTCGTAGTGAACGATATCGCGCACTTGGCCGTCGATGTTGAGACCGCTTTGCAATTGGGTAGCGGCACGCCATTCTCTGTTGCCTTTGTTTAGCAATACGGTCCCACGAGAACCGTCGTAACGGCCCCATTCTGGCTGAACCTCATATAGGTTTCCGCCGAGCACGAGGTCCTTGTCTCCGTCACCGTCCACATCGAGTGCATCAATGGCATATACCGGTGCAGTTTGTGCTTGGATAGGTAATGCGGCATGCGCAAAAACGCCATTTCCGTTGTTGTAAAAACAAGTCGTTCGTAAGGTTTGTACTTGCAATAAGGCAGAACGTTCGAGCTGCGTTGTATCGAAGACCTCAAAGACGCTTTTCCCAGCGTAGTCTGCATATTTTAGATTCTCCTTTTTAAGGTAAGGCAATTGGCTGATCAGGTTGTGTCGCAATACACGCGGGAAGAGTGTATCCCCCCAATATGAGCAGAGAATTGGGTCTGAATAGGTATTTGCATCAAAGTCATTTACAAAGAGGACCATAGGCTTTTCAGGCGAGGCTTCGAGTCTACAGTTTTCGCCTAAGTTTCCTGCGACAATATCCAGCGCACCATCACCATCTAAATCTTCTAGGCGTATTGTGTTCCAAAGACCCTGGCTGTAATTAAAACCGGCTTCGAGGGTGCGCTCAGCGAATCGGCCACCGTCATTCATCCAAAGACGAACGCCTTGCCAATCACCCACAGCTACTAAATCTTGATCCCCATCCCCATCAACATCTCCGGCCGCACAATCGGTGAGCATGCCGATGCGTTCGAATCCACGTGAGGTAAGGCGCTCATTTCTCAGTACGCCATCACCGTAATTTTTATAAAACAGCGAGCTACCGGGTACCCCATAACGGCCTTTGACCCCACGAACGCCGACAAAAACATCGTCTAGTCCATCGCCATCAAAATCTGCTACAGCGACCGAAGAGGTTCTAATTGGGAGGTCGGGCAGGGCATTGGCATCGTAGGTGAAATGACCTCTTCCGTCGTTTTTATAGATGCGATCTACTAAGGCGTCGCTTCCATTTTCAGCTTCCATTGCCCCGCTGGCAACGTACAAATCAAGATCTCCATCCCCATCATAATCAAAGAATTGGGCATCGGTATCCTCGCATGCAGCGTGTTGGGTGAACGGTGCGTCGATATCTTGTTCGAAACCGTACCAATCGCTGCCGTAAAACAGCTGGCCTGGTTGGTCTGTCGATCCACATTGATAGAAATCCACATACCCGTCGCCGTTTACGTCGGCCATGGCTAAACGAGCGCCCTCAGTTGTCGTCATTTGAGGGATAAGTCGCTCCTCGTTGAACTGGCTGAATGGGGTTTCTGTGCGACCACCATAGATAGAATTCATAGTTAAAAAGCCTGCGGCGTGATTCTTCTCTTGGGCCGTGCTGGCTGTCAATTCTTCTCGAGTGATAACATATAATTGGTCCGCAGGAACATTGGCGCGTACCGTTCGTTCTTCAGTACTCCACACCACGACTAAGCTATCCAATGTAGCGTGCGCGCCTAATCCAATATGAATTCGCGGATCCACAGAGCTTTGAAATCCTTTCATGGGCACATTCTCTGCATAGAAACGGTTGCCGTCGGCGTACGCATAGACCTTGGCGCCAATACTCATCTTCCCGCCATCGCGAAGTTCGATTTGAATACTATGGTTTTCTGGGTGAATGGTTTCTGCATTATTACGCCAAATGAAAGGCTCTTGGTTTACGTTGTTTACAACCAAATCCAAATCGCCGTCGTTATCTAAATCGGCATACACAGATCCGTTGCTATGACTAGGGATACTAAGGCCCCATTCTTTTGCGTGGTCTACAAACTTGTACCCCCCAGCTACGTTTTTATACGCATAGTTAGGGATGCGAGTGGTGGGCATCAGGTCGATGAGTTCTTTATAATTCACACCCTCTTCGGTCACAATGCTTCGCATTACCTCCTCGTTACTGATGTAGTTAATGTAATCTTGGTCGGTGAGGTCGTGTGCAATACCGTTTGAAATGTACAAGTCTCGCCATCCGTCGTTGTCGAGATCAGCGATTAGCGCACCCCAAGACCAATCGGTCGCTTCAACGCCCGAAAGCTGGCCAATTTCAATGAAATCACCGTCTTCAGTATTCAGGTGCAGCATGTTGCGGTTGAACTGGTGGTAATAGCCCCAATCCAATTTTCCCTGATACACGTCCCAATTTTCAAAGGTGGTGGTTTGGTTCAATCGGCGCACCCCCTGCGGAAGCATATCCGTTACAAAAAGATCGGGAGCTGCATCGTTATTGATATCTGCCATATCAGCCCCCATAGAGGCGAATGATGTATGGCGCATATGCTTCTCCAATTCTTCACTGAAGGTGCCGTCGCCTTTATTGATGTACAGGTAGTCTTTTTCAAAAAAGTCGTTGGATATATAAATGTCGAGCCATCCGTCGCCATTCACATCCCCAACGGTTGTTCCAAGGCCAAAGCCTATTTCACTTCCCATAATACCGGCGGCCTCACTTACATCGATGAAGTGACCTCCCTCGTTTCTATAAAGCTTATCTCCACCTTCAGGATCCCTGATTTCTCTCGAGCTTTTTTGCAGGTTAAAGCTGCCAATTGCACGATAGCTGTTGTTCAACACATACAAATCCAAATCGCCATCGCGGTCGTAATCAAAGAATACACCGTGTGTACTCAATCCTTGATCGGCCACACCCCAAGCCTCGGCAGCTTCGGTAAATGTGTTATCTCCATTGTTCAAGAAGAGCTCGTTGGCACGGCTATCGCCTTTTATGTCCCCAGAATTGGCTACATAAATATCTAACCAACCATCACCGTTCACATCGGCCATCGCAGCACCCGTAGACCAAGCTTGCTTTCCGTTCGTTCCAGAAACGTCCGTGATATCAGTGAACGTCCAATCACCATTATTCAGGTAGAGCTTATTGGAGGTTTGATTCGCAGTAAAATAGAGGTCTACAAAACCGTCGTTATTAATATCTCCAACAGCAACACCACCACCATTGTAAAAATTGCGGTAGTTGAACACATTGAAGTCTTTGTCATACGCGAGATTATTTTGGAAATCTATACCAATCCTGGCCGATTCCATTTGCGTGAACAACGCTTCAACTTCGGGTTCGTAAGTACAATTCGACAAGGCCGCAGCAAGCAGCCCATATAGTGCTATTTTCTTCATGGTAAGCGGAGTAGAACGAGGGTTCAATATAATGAAGAAAGCCCGCACAAAGTGCGGGCTTTCCTGCAAAACATAGTTTCAGAGTGACAGGCTATGTATTAGTAACCTGGGTTCTGAGTAAGGTTTGGATTTGCACCCAAAGCCTCAGTTGGAATAGGAAGAAGCTTCACGTGATCTTGTTGAGCATCCTTCAATTCCCAAGCATCGGTAAACTTGCCGAAACGGATCAAATCCAAACGACGTACAGCTTCCCAAGCCAACTCAAATCCACGCTCATCAAGGATATCATCCAAAGTGATTGCTGTCAACGCAGTTGCTCCGGCACGTGCACGGATATCGTTAACAATAGATAGCGCAGTAGCATCATCACCTTGACGCAAAGAAGCCTCAGCTTTGTGCAACAAGATATCAGCGTAGCGGATTACAGCGTAGTCGTTACCAGCTTCACCACCAGCGTTTGCCTGATCAACTTCCCACTTCAACACACGGATACCGTTTGTTTCAGAAGCACCAGTAATACCTGGCAAAGAAGCAGTGAAGTCTAGTGGGTTACCTTGACGATCTTGCAATGGGTCACCCGTTACAAAATCGTACTGCTGACCTACCAAGAAGATTTCAGAACGAACATCATTCGCAGTATCGAACGTGTTGTAGAAATCAGCTAGCGTACAGAAGCCGTTCCATGGAGACGCAGGTAGTTGGTGGTAGTGAAGTGTACGCATGTTTAGCGTCCATCCCATTCCACCGGCCTGGATGTTAGGAATAGCGAATACAGTTTCAGTAGAACCTTGGTTTTCTACAACAAAGTTGTCGTGGAAATCAGCCTCTAGAGAGAAGTTACCGCTGTTGATGATAGCATCTGCAGCAGCTTCAGCATCAGCCCAACGAGCAGTACCTGTAAACTCTTCTGCATTCATGTACATACGAGTAAGGATACCGTATGCAGACCACTTAGTCACACGACCGTACTGGTCAGATGAGTGAGAAGCAGCCAAGTTTGGAATGGCAGCGTTCAATTCACTTTCAATGTAAGCAAATACATCAGCACGAGGAGAACGTGATGGCAAGTTTGCTGGATCGATAGATGCAGCATCCAAGATTACACAATCACCCCAGAAGTCCATCAACATGAAGTAGTAGTACGCACGTAGTGTACGTGCTTCTGCCATCATCTCTGTGTAGCTGTATTGGCTAAACAAAGACTGGTCAGCAGCTTCCAAGTCGTAGATGAACTGGTTGGTCTGAGCCAAGCCTTTGTTGATGTCATTCCACATACCTACTACGTGACCGTTTGTAGGTGTCCAGTTGTGCTGGTGCAATTCGCGCCAAACACCACCATCACCCCAGTCACCACCACGGGTAGGAACAATAGTTTCGTCAGAAGTTACTTGTGAAATATTGAAGTAGTTCCACAAGAACGGACGAAGGTTACCGTAAGCGTTAACGAGTACAGAGTAGTAATCGCCTTCGCTTGAGAAGAAGTTATCTGAGGTAATATCCTCGTAGATAGTTTCTTCAAGATCAGTACAGCTCTGGAACGTAAGCGTTGATACGGCGGCGGCTGCAATCAATGCGATTTT
>CAJXTR010000026.1 GCA_913060465.1 uncultured Cryomorphaceae bacterium
GAGCTGCAACGCACAAACAAACAATAAGAAGATGTCAGATCCGTATGCAATGGCACCTATACCTGCTCCAGAAGCGGGTCAAGAGGTGGCTGTATTGGCCTCAGGATGTTTCTGGGGGACCGAGTTTTACCTTCAAAAAGTTCCAGGTGTATTGGCCACTACGTGTGGGTATACGGGAGGGTTCGTAAAGAATCCATCGTACAGAGAAGTGTGTACCAAGCGTACGGGACATTATGAAGCCGTGCATGTAGTTTTTGACCCGGCTCAGGTGAGCTTTGAGGAATTGGCCCGAGTATTCTTTGAAACGCATGACCCAACCCAACGTGATGGGCAAGGTCCTGATATAGGCCCGCAATACCGCAGTGCTGTGTTTTTCCAAAACGAAGCACAACGCGAAACCGCACAGATGTTAAAGGACTTGTTGATTGCCAAAGGGTACGACGTAGCTACAGAGATCTTACCAGCGGCGGAGTTTTACTCGGCCGAGAACTACCACCAAGATTATTATGACAACAAAGGCGGAACGCCCTATTGTCACGCTCCCCGAAAGTTGTTTTAGTGAATTGATTTTATAGCCCCGGCCCAATAGCCGGGGTTTTTGTTTGCTTCGACCTTTTGGTTACAAGCTTTCTTTTTTCTGTTACGTTATGACCGATTTGTTATCGGACGTTTGTAGCGTTAAAAAAGCGTAATCATGGCAAGCAAAAATTTAATTTGGGCTGATAAGGCCCTTTTCGAGAAAGACTTAAAAGGAAAAACATACATCGTCACCGGCGCAAACTCAGGTGTTGGTTTTGAAACCGCACAACAACTTGTAAAGCAAGGAGCGCACGTGGTTATGGCGGTTCGTCGAACGGAGGCAGGGAAAGAAGCCGCTAAAAATTTCGGCTCGTTTGAAGGGACATATGAGATTATGAGATGTGACCTCGCAGATTTAGCATCTGTTAGAGCGTTCGTTGAAGCCTTCCATAAAAAGCACAAGCAATTAGATGGTTTAGCCTGTAATGCAGGTATGGTGAATATGAAGAATGAACCTATCTATACCAAAGATGGATTTGAGATCACTATGGCAGCGAGTTTCTTCGGACACTTTTTAATGACAGAATTGCTACTCGATACCTTGAAAGCAACGCCGGCATCAAGAATGATTATTCTCTCTTCTGTTGTTCATGCAGGAAATCCTAAAAACCGTTACCAAGTTCATCTTGAAGACTTGCATTGGAAGAACAGAAAATACAACAACTTCGCAGCCTACGGTGAGGCAAAGACCGCATCGGTTCAATATGCAATGGAGCTTGCAAAGCGCTTAGAAGGTACTGGGGTTACCGCCTACTCTATTCACCCAGGTTGGGCACGATCTAACTTTGGCAAAGGCGGCGGTGCATTTATGGATTCTTTACTCGCAATGCTCACTCCTTTATTCTCTGCAATGGGCTTTAGTGATAGCAGCTGGGAAAGTGCACAAACCTCTTTGCATTGTTTGCTATCTGATGATGTTACTCAACACAGCGGTGAATACTTCAGCCAGCACAGTGTTCTTTACAGAGATAAGGAGTGTAAAAAAGGTGGTTGGCCAATGAAGTCGCCAAACCCACATGCCAACGATATGGAGGCCGCCAAGAAACTTGTTACAACAGCGCGTCCTTTAGTAGGCCTATCTTAGTAGCTCTGTAGCCCTAACTATGAAAAGACTACTTAAGATGATTGGATATATACTCGGGGGATCCATTCTATTGGTGGTTATCATCATTGCGATATTCGTTAATGTGAGTCCAACAATGGGAGGAAAACACTCTCAAGAAGATAAACTTCGCTACCAAGAGAGCGGCCATTATGTCGACGGTAAGTTCATGAATCTGGTTGAAACCACCTTAGACTTCACTTTCGCAAGTTCCATGGATTTGATGAAGGCCTATATAAAAGGAAACCCTAAGTCAAAACCGGATCACGAATTACCGGTTCTGGATGCAGATTCTTCAGAAATTGCCCAAAACCGTGCTGAAAGACTCATCTGGTTTGGACACTCGGCATTCCTGCTTCATTTGGACGGAAAGAATATTCTGATTGACCCGATGCTTGGTCAGCATCCCTCACCAAGTCCACTCGTTGGAACGAAGAGGTTCACTGAAAAGCTTCCAATCGAGGTAGAAGAATTGCCGGAGATAGATGCCGTACTAATCTCACACGATCACTACGACCATTTAGATTACGGGAGCATTCAAGCGTTAAAAAGCAAGACGAAAGACTTCTATGTTCCTTTAGGCGTTGGGGCACACCTTCGAGCTTGGGGCATAGACAGCAGTTGTATTCATGAGCACAATTGGTGGGATGAAAATCGTATTGACTCCATCGAGATCGCCTTTACTCCATCGAGACATTTTAGCGGACGCGGATTGAATAATAATTCTTCAACCCTATGGGGTTCTTGGGTAATACACGGCACCAACAATAGGCTCTTCTTTAGTGGAGATAGTGGTTATGGAACTCATTTTAAGGACATCGGTGAAAAGTATGGGCCCTTTGATTTCGCAATGCTAGAGTGTGGGCAGTACAATAAGAACTGGACTCAAATTCACATGGCCCCTGAAGAGACAGCCATGGCAGCCGTAGACATAGGAACGAAGGGCATGATGCCTATACACTGGGGGTCTTTCAAGCTGGCATTACACGACTGGAACGAACCTGCAAAACGGGTTACTCAGAAAGCGAAGGAATTGGAAATGCCTATCTTAATTCCAAAGATTGGTGCGCCGATTCCACTGGATACATTGAATTACGACCAAGAGATTTGGTGGAATTGACATAAACCCTTGAAGCATGACAGATTTACTTCGCATTACTAGCGTGTCGCAATTTCACGAACTGCTTGGCTTGCCAGCGCCTCAACACCCTTTGATTAGTTTTATCAATGAGGATGAAGGAATGAATATGGAGGGGATGGACGATGCATTGTTCAATGTTCGATTCACCTCAGATATGTATACCGTCATGTTTAAGGACAAGGTAAGTGGCTCTTTAGGCTACGGTAGAAGTTCTTATGATTTTCAAGAAGGAACACTCATCTTTGGAAGCCCTGGTCAGGTATTCACTTCTCCCAAAAAAGAGCAGCTTCAAGGCAATATGGGCTGGACGTTGCTGTTCCATCCAGATTTGCTTTTAAAGTCGCCGCTTAATCATAAGATAGATAGCTTTACTTACTTCTCCTATGAGGTCAATGAAGCGCTCCACTTAAGCGATAAAGAGGCCAGTGTTGTGCTTCAAGTCATTGAGCAGATTAAAACCGAATATGCTCAGAACATTGACCAACACAGTCAAAACCTCATTGTATCTAATCTCGAACTGCTTTTGAGCTACTGCATGCGCTTTTACGACCGTCAGTTTTATACGCGTACAAATATGAATAGCGATTTTGTGAGCCAATTCGAGAAGCTCCTCAAAGCCTATTTCGCCTCAGAATTGCATTTGACACATGGCATTCCTTCACTCTCCTATTTCGGTGCTGAAATGAACATGTCAGCACATTACCTAAGCGACCTATTGAAAAAGGAAACGGGTAAGGGAATCAAAGAATATGTAGACGACTATATCGTCCGATCAGCTAAAGGAATGCTTCTTGGGTCTAACGACTCCATCAGCCAAATCGCTTATGATTTGGGCTTCGAATACCCTCAAAGCTTTTCGCGGCTGTTTAAAAAGAAAGTAGGGCAGAGCCCTGGGGACTACCGTAAATTGAATTAAACAAAAAGCCCGAGCAACTGCTCGGGCTTTTTTGTTGAGTTAACTTTTGTAGGGATTAGTTCGGAGCAACCAATTCAAAGTCTTCCATAAACTTGGTCGTGTAGACCCCTTTGCGGAAGTTCTCGTTCTTCAACAGTTGTTGGTGGAACGGAATAGTTGTCTTGACGCCTTCAATAACAAATTCATCTAGTGCGCGCTCTAGCTTATCGATAGCCTCCTCACGGGTACGGGCAGTAACGATAAGTTTAGCGATCATAGAATCATAGAAAGGAGGGATTACGTATCCACTGTAACAGTGCGTGTCTAATCGGACACCGTGGCCCCCTGGCGCATGGAATGAGGTAATGCCACCTGGTGATGGACGGAAGTCGTTAAACGCGTCCTCTGCGTTGATACGAACCTCGATACTGTGCATCTCCGGGAAGTAGTTCTTACCAGAAATCGGCTCACCAGCAGCTACCTTGATTTGCTCGCGGATCAAATCGAACCCAACTACCTGCTCAGTAATAGGATGCTCAACCTGGATACGCGTATTCATTTCCATGAAGTAGAAGTTGCGGTCCTTGTCCACCAAGAACTCAACCGTACCAGCACCTTCATAAGCGATGTATTCCGCAGCTTTCACAGCCGCTTCACCCATTTTTTTGCGGAGTTTATCCGTCATGAATGGAGATGGCGTTTCCTCGACCAATTTTTGGTGACGACGCTGTACTGAACAATCACGCTCACTCAAGTGACACGCTTTTCCGTAGCTATCTCCAATAACCTGAATCTCGATGTGACGCGGTTCAAGGATGAGCTTTTCCATGTACATACCGTCATTTCCGAAAGCTGCCGCAGCTTCACGACGTGCACTTTTCCAAGCACCTTCTAACTGACTTTCATCCATGATGGCGCGCATACCTTTACCACCACCACCGGCGGTTGCTTTCATCATTACCGGGTATCCAATGGCTCGGGCAGTAGCTACAGCGTCCTCGTAGGTTTCTAGAATACCTTCAGAACCAGGCACACATGGCACGCCTGCTTCTTTCATGGTTTCTTTCGCTGTTGCTTTATCACCCATTTTATCGATCTGATCACCTGTAGCCCCAATGAACTTGATGCCATGCTCAGCACAGATGCGCGAGAACTTCGCGTTTTCACTCAAGAAACCATAACCTGGGTGGATGGCGTCTGCATTGGTGATTTCCGCTGCAGCAATAATATTAGGAATACTCAAATAGCTTTCTGACGATGCAGCTGGTCCAATACAAACGGCTTCATCAGCGAAGCGCACGTGCAAAGAATCGGCATCCGCCTTTGAGTAAACTGCAACCGTTTTGATGCCCATCTCCTTACACGTACGAATAACGCGAAGGGCAATCTCACCACGGTTTGCAATGAGTACTTTCTTAAACATAACCTATGAGGTTTAGATTTCTTACGATGGATCGACCAAGAATAGTGGCTGATCGTATTCAATAGGTGTCTGGTCGTCGACCAATACCTTAACAATCTTACCGCTCACCTCACTTTCAATCTCGTTGAATAGCTTCATTGCTTCAACGATACACAATACATCACCTGGCTTCACCTCGTCGCCGACCTTCACAAAAGCATCTGCTTCTGGGCTGGCGCTGCGGTAGAAGGTTCCAATCATAGGGGATTTAACGGTAATGTAGTTGCTGGTATCGTCAGCTGCTGGTGCCGCTGGTGCTGCTGCAGGAGCCGCTGGCGCAGCTGCTACTGGTGCTGCAGGCATCGCTACAGGCGCTTGAGGAGCTACTGCTTGAATGTAAGTTGGCTGTTCTCCAGCCTCTGAACCAGTTTTGATGTTGATCTTAAAGTCTTCTGTTTCAAGACTTACTTCTTGTGCACCACTTTTAGCCACAAATTTGATCAATGCTTGGATTTCTTTCAAGTCCATATCTGAGTGTATTAGCGTATGAAATTACGAGTTTTAATTAAATGGCCCACTTAACCCACATGGCACCCCATGTGAATCCACCGCCAAAGGCAGCAAAGACCAAGTTATCACCTTTTTTGAATTGATGACGGTAGTCCCACAAACACAATGGAATAGTAGCAGATGTAGTGTTACCGTAGCGTTGAATGTTGATCAAGACCTTATCTTCAGAAAGACCCATTCTACGCGCTGTTGCATCAATGATGCGCAGGTTAGCTTGGTGAGGTACTAAATAAGCTACATCATCACCAGTTAACCCGTTTTTCTCAAGGATTTCAGCAGAAGTATCGGCCATGTTTGAAACGGCAAAACGGAAAACACTCTGTCCTTCTTGGCGAATGTAGTGCTGCTTAGCGTCAATAGTTTCGTGTGATGGAGGCAGGAACGAACCGCCCGCGTCCATCTTTAGGAAGTTTCTCCCTACGGCATCAGTGCGCAGGATTTCATCTTGTACACCAAGGTCATCTTCATTTGGTTCCATCAAGGCAACCCCACAACCGTCTCCAAAAAGGATACATGTGGTGCGGTCTTCGTAATCCACAATAGAACTCATGACGTCTGAACCTACGACCAAGACCTTTTTGTATTTCTTGCTTTCAATGAATGCAGCTGCGGTGCTTACAGCATATAAGAATGACGAACAAGCGGCTTGCAAGTCATACGCGTAAGCGTGCTTTGCACCGATCTCTTGCGCAATGTAGGCGCTAGTAATGGCTACTGGCATATCAGGAGTTACAGAGGCTAAGATGACCATATCGACATCATCTACACGAACTCCATATTCCTTTTTCATTGCCTCAACGGCTTTTAGCGCGAGGTAGGAAGCACCCATACCTTCTTCAGGTTTTAGGATACGACGCTCTTTAATACCAGTTCTTGAGGTGATCCATTCATCGTTGGTCTCCACCATAGTTTCCAGTTCAGTGTTAGTCAACACATATTCTGGAACGTATCCGCCGATTGCGGTAATTGCTGCTTTCATAGCGTAGTTGTTGTGGGGGCTAAAATAGGTCCCTTGTTCTTTTTAGACGTCCCCAAAAAAGAAAAAGTAGCCTGTTTAAGGGCTACTTTTTTAACAATCAATGTTTTATACGTGGCTTACGCCTTCTCCATCACTACTTTTCCTTTGTAGTAAAGTTTTCCTTCATGCCAGTGTGCACGGTGGTATAGGTGTGCTTCACCAGTTGTTGGGCAGATAGCCAATTGCTGATCAGCCGCTTTGTAATGCGTTCTACGCTTGTCTCTTCTCGTGCTTGACTGTCTGCGCTTAGGATGTGCCATGTTTCAATTAGTTATTTATTCAACAAGTCTTTTAGTTGGTCCCAACGTGGGTCCGTATCATTTTCATTTTGTTCGTCTTCTTCTTCCAAGTAGTCCTCAAGGCCGTTTCCAGCATTTGGGCCATAAAGTTTGGCCGGTATACTTAATACAACCAATTCATACACCATTTGTGCGATGTTGAACTGATGTTCTCCATGAGGAAGGATTAAAAGCTCGTCGTTTTCGTCGTTGTATGCATCTCCAAACTTTACTGAAACATCAAACGTGTTGCTCAATGCTTGAGAATAAGGTTCGTCAGTCACATCACAAGGGGCTTGAATGGCGCCTTCAAAGGCAAACTCCAAGTCCATAACGCGCTCACTTTTAACCATTTTCATGGTTGCCTTTCCGCTTAATCCGCGGTAGTGATCGTACTCAAAAAGGTCAAAGAACGAGTCATCCAATTCAAACTCAAAGTCGTGTGGTCCGTTGGACAGGCCGATAAAGGCAATATCAAAGTCCTTCTTTTTCACTACTTCAATTATCTCTGAATGAGCGTGCAAAGATATTCAAATTGTTGAAAACTTCTAATTCTTCTCTTTTTGTTTTTTGAGAGGATTTGCGGTCATCTCATCGTAGCTCATTCTGCTCTGAACAGTATCGATCGCAGTGAAGATTGCCCATAGGAAAGAATCGTGCGCTGCAGTGCCTTTGCCGGCAAGGTGCATAGCTGTGCCATGGTCCGGTGAGGTGCGAATAGTGCGCAGCCCCGCTGTAAAGTTCGTGCCAGCCCCCATCGCTATACTCTTAAACGGCACAAGGACTTGGTCGTGATACATACCTAAAACAGCATCAAATTTTTGTTCATAACCCTGGCCGAAGAATCCGTCGGCAGGGAATGGACCTTTAATAATGGCGTCCAATTTTTGCGCAGATGCAATAGCCGGCGCAATGATTTCTTGCTCCTCCTTGCCAATCGTACCCATTTCTCCGGCATGTGGATTAAGGCCTAATACGGCAATGGAAGGTTTAACCTTGCCAAAATCACGCTTTAGACTATTGACCAAGAGTCCAAGAGATTTTTCAATTTTTTCCGCGGTCAATGCATCTGCAACTTCGCGAATTGGAATATGTCCCGTGACCGTTGCAACTTTCAAGTGCGCCGCTGTCAGAATCATTAAGACCTCATCACCAAAAGCTTCGGCCAAATAACCAGTGTGTCCACTAAACCCAGGAACGGCTTCTGCAATATTATGCTTGTTAATAGGCGCCGTTACTATGGCATCAATCTTACCGTCTTTTGCTGCGGCTATTGCGGCATCTATGCTTTTTAGCGCATATGCCCCGCTTACGTCGGTTGGGGTGCCCAATTGTAATTCAACATTGTCCTCCCATACGGATACCAAGTTGTTTTTACCTTCTTTGATGTCGTCGACGGAATCAACAATGTTAAAGTTGAAGCCCCTTTTGTCGATTGCATTTCTGTGGTAAGAGGCAAGTTTTGATGACGCGAATACGACTGGTGTACAAAGTTCAGCAACACGTTCGTCTTCGAGCGCCTTGATAATAACCTCCATTCCTATGCCGTTTAAATCGCCGCAGGTAATGCCCAAAACAGGCTTCTTCAGAACATCCTCTCCTTCCCAGCTTTGATCCTCAGAATCAAAGTCAAGGTTGTAGAGGTCAGATTGGAATTCCATTTGCTCCTGTACCTCTTCAGATACCTCGGCAGCCTTCACATTTTTTGAGGGCTTGTTATTGCGATTTCTGTTTCGGTTGCGTCCACCTTTATTTCGGTTATCGTTGTTGCGATTGCCGCTCTCTTTGTTTTGACCCTCTTTTGGCTTTTCAGCGGATTTCTTTTCATCGCCACCTTCTGGCTTGTTGTCACCTTCGCCCTTTGGTTTACGGTTGCGATTTCTGTTGCGTCCACCTCGATTTCGTCTGCGGCGATCGCCACCAGCGTTGCCGTCGCTCGAGTTTGTATTGTTTGGACTATTGTTTTGTGAATCGCTCATTTAGGACGCTCTTTTGCTGATGAAATCAAAAAGTAATCGGACACCAACACCAGTGCCTCCTTCTACGCGGTAACCAATTCTCTTTTTTAGGAAAGCTGGCCCCGCGATATCAAGGTGAATGTATGGATAATCTGTGAAGTGCTCGAGGAATTTACCTGCCGTTATGGCACCAGCTTCTGCACCCCCGATGTTTTTCATATCTGCAATTGGACTCTTGAGCAACTCCTTGTATTCGTCCCAAAATGGAAATTCTACTACGCGTTCGTGCGTTGCATAGCCACTGTTTTGTAGGTCTTCCATTTCATTTCTAGGCGCATTGCCCATTCCTACAATGGCATAATGACCAATAGCGCGCGCGGCTGCTCCGGTTAAGGTCGCTAAGTCGATGACCAATTCCGGTTGGTAGCGTTTTGCATACACCAAGGCGTCACTCAAGATTAATCGGCCCTCGGCATCGGTATTCATTACCTCTACTGTCGTCCCGTCGGAAATAGTGATCACATCACCAGGTGTTACAGCGTTTCCACCAGGACGGTTGTCCGTTGCAGGCACTAGTCCAATGACGTGAAGTGGCAGGTTCGCTTCGGCAACAGCACTCATCGTTCCCAGAACCGCTGCAGCACCTCCCATATCGCTCTTCATATCGTCCATGAAGTTCGTAGGCTTCAAGCTCAAACCACCGGTATCGTAAACAACACCCTTTCCTACTAGAACAAGTGGTTTTTCATTAATAGCGCCTTCTGGCTTGTGCTCCATGATAATGAAAACGGGGGGTTCAGTCGAGCCATAGTTAACAGCCAATAGACCGCCCATCTTCAAACTTTCAATCTGCTTTTTCTCTAAAACTTCTACGGAGAAACCGTGACGCTTACCGGCTTCCTTCGCTTCTTTAGCGAGGTCCGTTGCAGTAAGGTCAATGACCGGAGTGTTGACTAGATCGCGGGCAAAAATGGTCCCCATGGTTGCAACAGCCAAGGTTTCAACTTCTGGTTGTACGCTTTCTTCCACGAACAATTGTACTAAGGAGTTACGACGCTTGTGGTGGTCCGAGAAATATTTTAGGAATTGGTAATTCCCTAAAATCGCACCTTCACTGATTTCAGCGGCATGTGGGCCTAAAATTGCTACGCGATCAGCAAATATGCCGTTCACCTTGAGGCAAAGACTATTTCCAGCTTGACGCATTTTTTCGGCACGAGCGTTCGTATCGAGGTCGTTTTTGATTTTATAAATCCAAGTAGTTTGTGCTCCGTGTTGGAGTTCTAACCACTTTTCGTCGAATCGGTCCCCGAGACTTTCAACGCGCTCAAGTTGCGCTTCACCGAGATGCGCAGTCAAAGAAGCTGCGTCTTTGTAAACAATCGCTAGAGGTCCGTTGTAATTAGGGGAGTATGTTGAGACTTTCATGAATGAAAATATTTAGCATCAAATGTACTATTTTAACCAACCACAAAACACCCCCCATGTTTACCGGAATTATTGAAAACCTCGCCAAAGTAGCGAAGCTCGAAAAAAACGAGGGCAACCTTGAATTATACATGGAGTCAGAATTGGCTTCAGAAATGAAAATCGATCAAAGCGTCGCTCACAATGGTGTGTGTTTGACGGTAGTTGAAATATTCGGTGATCGCACCTATCGGGTTACCGCTATCGATGAAACACTCCAAAAAACTAATCTCAACGATCTGAGGGAAGGTGCCTTGGTAAACCTAGAACGTTGCATGTCTATGGGTGACCGATTCGATGGGCACATTGTGCAGGGTCACGTAGATCAAGTGGGTATTTGTGAAGCGGTCGAGGAACACGATGGTTCTTGGACTTATACCTTTAGTTATGATCCATCTCAGGGTAATGTGACCGTAGAAAAAGGTTCTATTACCGTGAATGGTACATCTTTGACCGTGGTGAATTCGCAGGAAGGTAAGTTCAGCGTGGCCATTATTCCCTACACATACGAGCACACAGTTTTCCATACGTTGGAGGTCGGTCACCGCGTAAACCTTGAGTTTGATGTTATCGGAAAGTATGTGGCACGAATGCTAAAAGGCTACACTGCTTGAAAACCATAACCGCCATAGCAATTCTAGACGATGAGCGCCTTGCCGTTGATGGCATGGTGTTTCAATTAACTAAACTTATTCCTGGGGCTGAAGTCATTGGATTTACTCAGGCTAATGCATTCGTTGAATACTGTGAAAAGGTAGGGCCTGACCTAGTTTTTCTCGATATGGAAATGCCCAACACCACAGGGTTGGAAGTTGCTGCACAAGTCAAATCTATGGTCGGCAATATCATATTTGTCACAGCGCATAGTGAATACAGTTTGGCAGCCTTTGATACGGCTGTAGATTATATACTAAAACCTGTTTCGCCAAAGCGACTTGAACAAAGCTTGAATAAGGTAGCCGAATTGCGACCGGTAGGGCTTTATAAAGAACTAAGCATAAAAATCCCGATCAAAGGAAGCTTTCACGAGGTTCCTGAATCCAAGATTAACTCCCTCCGTGGACAGAGAAATTACACGGAGGTGGTAATGAGCACCGGGGAAAAGCATTTGGTTGCGCGCACGCTAAAAAGTTTCGAGGAAAGCCTCTCTAGCAGGTTTAGCCGCATACATAAGAGTATTATCATTCGAAAAGACGCCGTTAAATCCATTTCTTGGGGGCCTAAAATCATAGTAGATTTGATTGATGGATTTACCGTGGAAGCCTCTAAAAACCGAATGGAAAAGTCGGAATGGAATGAGGCTTAGTAGGTTAATAGCGGTAGTATTTGCGCTGGCTATGGTCGCGTGTGGAGTTTCTGAGCGCCCCAAGGTTCCAGAGGCAGCAATCGGCCTCAATCAATACGCAATGACAGACTCCCTTTATATCCAAGGTATAGAGGAGATGATTTTAAGTGACGATCTACAGGAGGAAGCTTGGGGATGGTACATGAAAGCGCGCAGTCTTATTATCGAGGGCGCCAGTGTACAATCGCTGCCTATGTTGGAGCGCAGCGAAGTACTCTTTCGGAATTTAAACGATGACTATGGATTATCTCGTGTTTTACTGTTAAAAGCCCATAGCTATTGGGTTTTAGGATCGGGGGAAGAAATTTTAGCAACCGCTGAGGAAACTATGGCCTTGCGTGAAGGAGATACCATGAGCTGGGCTACGGCGGCGGGTAATTATTCTACCTACCTAATTGATTTCGGCTATTATGAAAAGGCGTTGGAGTATTCCGATACCGTATTAGCCATTTTCAAAAAACGCGGCGCAGTAAACCCCAGTGAGGCCTATGCTGTTCGCGCGGAGGCCTTGCAACGTCTGGGTAAAGATCCAGTACAAGTGGATAGTCTTATTCAAGGCGCTCTCGCCTTGGTCACACAAGAGGTACCCGACATAGATAAACAAAACATCTATTTCCGCGCTTTGGGGTTGAACGCCATGTCGCAAGAAGAATTGGCCACTTGTATAATGTTTGCCATGGAGCATGAGTATTGGGCTTTGGAAGCACAGGCGAGGGCTCAATTATCGGAGTACGATCTGGTGGGTGAGACTAAAGAGCAAGCGATAGCGGCAGAGATTTTAGCAAACAAAAGAGCCCTTGCTCAGGTGGATGAGGGTCAGAGTAAATTTTTGGCATTTGAATTAGAACGCGGTAAGCGGGAACGATTGCGCTTTGAAGAAACTGCTAAACTGCGACAGCAGACGCTATTGCTCTTCATCGGACTTGCGCTGATGTTGTCTCTGGTGATTTGGTCTTTTTACAGCAATGCATTGAAGACGCGCGAGGCAACTTTGGGATTGCAAGAAGCAGAGTTGGAATTGGAATCGTACAAGAATAAAATCCGACCACATTTCTTGTTCAATCAACTAAACAACGTGAGCGGGATATTAAATCAAGAGCGTGTATTGGATGCTCAGGAATATCTGGCGGAATTGGGCCAGTATTTACGAAGCCTTCTAGGCGAGCAAAATGCGCACTTCTCAACCATAGATGCGGAGATTACGCATTTGCAATCTTTTGTTAACCTGCAGCAGCAAAGTTCTTATGGTCATGTTAAATATTCCTGCACGCTTCAAGAGGTTTCTTCGAAAGCGCTGATGCCAACGGGATTGTTGCAGCCGTTGGTAGAGAATAGTTTCAAATATGCGGGATACGGCTATGCTGCTGAGCCATGGATAGCCATTACGTTTAAGCGAGGTGCTACGGGCATTGTTCTTGAAATTGAAGATTCCGGTTATGGGGACTTGCCGCCGGCTGGTGGAACGGGTAATGGATTGGCCTTAGTAAAGCAGCGAATAGCCTTCCATCAAAAGCGTTCGAAAACCCCTGTAGAATGGGGTATAGAGACAATCTTTACCAAAGAAAAAGGCACCGTAAGAATTACGATGCCTTTAATGACCTAATCGTGGCCTAAGTTTATTGGTATCGTAAAAGTATCGTTTAAGACACTTGGGCAAGCCTAAACTTATCGTAGCGCCAATAACTTTATCCTACGCGAAAGGATCAAGGTCCATATTGCCGCCGCAAAGCAGGATCCCACACCGCTGGTCTCCGTGTTTCAAAGCAACGGCCAAGCCTGCTGCAGCAGATGGCTCAACAAGTTGTTTCAATCTGCTCACTGTAAACTTCCAGGCCGCTTTCATTTCATCTTCAGTAGCCGTGATAATTTCATGCACGTACTGCTGAATGATGTTAAAATTGCGTTCGCCTAGTGAAGTACGCAGCCCGTCTGCGATAGTGTCCGGGTTTTGAACCGGTATTCGCACGCCTGCTTGAAAGCTTTGGTAGGCATCGCTGGCATTTAGCGGTTCACAACCTATAACCTTTGCCTTGCCAAAATAGTGGTTTGCTAATGCGGCTCCACTCAACAATCCCCCGCCACCAACAGGAATAAATAGTAGCTCTAAATCTGGCCGTACATCTAATAATTCCATCGTTGCGGTTGCTTGGCCGGCAATGATATCATAGTTGTCATAGGGGTGTATAAATACGGCGCCAGTGGCTTCTTGAACTTGTGCTGCGGTGGTTTCACGAGCTACAAGGGTGGCTTCACAAAAGGTGATGATTCCCCCGTATTGTTGGACGGCAGCGATCTTAGTCTTTGGTGCATTATCCGGCATTACGATATAGGCTTTGGCGCCTATTTGTGCGGCAGCCCAAGCCAGTGCGGCTCCATGGTTACCCGAACTGTGCGTCAGAAAACCTTTCAATTTGCCTTCCTCCGCGTTGACCAGTACGGCATTCATGGCTCCACGTGCTTTGAAGGCGCCTGTTTTTTGCAGGTGCTCGCTTTTGAAAAAGCAGTTTTTACCCGCTTCAGCATCAAACCACGAGGAGGTGAATACCGGCGTTTGATGGACGTATGGAAGGATGCGTTGGTGCGCGGCTATAAGATCGGCTTTGGTGGGAATTTGTTCGAGCATGGCGGATCAATTGAATTCGTACCTCGGAATTTCTACATACGGCTCGTCGTTGGTATACTGCTGTTCTAAGTAGTCCATTAATGCGTCTTCAAAGGCATCCAGCAGGTCTTCAGTAATCCAGTTTGTTTTATTCAAAGCGCCACCGCCGAGCAGGATTTCGGGCGCGCCACTCTGAAGCTTGAACATGCCTGAGCTCCAGGGTAAAGGCGCAGATACAGTTCCCATTTTATGCAACAACCAAGCGTAAAGTAATACCTGCAAAGGTTTGCCCTTGGTGCCCTTCCACAGGTCGTCAAGCGCCCCCAAGCTGAGGTCACTGGAAGTGAAAGACCCCGTCTTGTAGTCCCAAATCATGAGCTGGCCATCGACGGTTTCAACCCGGTCAATGAACCCAATAAAGTTCATGGTCAAACCAAGGGTTGGGTGCACCATTTCATAGGATAGTTTTGTTTCGATGCCTTTGAGGACGATCTCGTGACGGGTGCTTCTATAGCGGTCGTAATCTAAAAATTGGCGGATCATCTGCTTGCAAACTTCAATGGTTAGTAGGTTGCGTCCAGCGAACAACGCATTCTTCGAATAGCCCTTGTCTTTGACTAGAAAATCAATGCCAAAGTTCAGCGCGCGCTCCGTCCACTCCTCCACATCAAAAGCGGGTAGAGGTTTATCCTTAAAAGGCTCGTAGACTTTCTCTAGCCCTTTGTGCACCAAGTTTCCCATGACCATGGCGCTCATGCTTTCTTCCACCTCATCTTCTTCCTTGATCTGGATGAGACGTTTTTTGTAAAACTGATCAGGCATACTGACCAATTCGTTGAGCGACGAAGCACTAATGCCGCGCTCCATCCATTGCGCAAATGCCGATTTCGTACTAGCCGATTTTTCAGCCTCAAATCTTGAGGCCACAGACTGAGGAAGCACCGGCCCTTGTTCGTACTTACGTGGTAAGATGCTAGCCTTAGTGCCTTTAAGTTCATGTTCTATTTGAACGAGGAAGCGGCTCGGTTCCCCACCGCCCATGGCTTCTTTATCCGTATTAAAGGTGATCACTGCCGTTTGGCTGCGTTGCAATATTCGGTAGAAGTGGTAGGCATAGACGGCATCTTTCTCCTCGTAAGTAGGCAGTCCATAGTGGCGCTTCACATCGAACGGCAGCAATGAGTTAAACGAACGTCCTGCCGGCAATACGCCCTCGTTGATTCCGCCGAGAATTACGTAGGGAAAATCAAGGGTACGCGATTCCAAGATCCCCATGATTTGTAAGCCTTCGAGCGGCTCACCAACAAAATCTATAGCTCCATTGCGCAATTCTTGCTTGATGAGTTTGATCCAGATGAGCGTATTAGGGTAGGGCGCCTTCAGTGTACGGATCATTTGTTCGAGCAAGGTATGAAGGTGGTACGCCGTATTCTGAATCATGGTGTCCCCGGAATCGGTCCGGCCAACGTGCGCTAAAAATGTTTGCAGACCTCGAATAAAATCTGGTCCGTCATTTGGCTCAAATAATCCGCGGTAGGCATCAACAGCTTCGGATTTTTCACCCCACGTGCTGGCCGAGGTGAAGACCTTATTGCCTGAAACTATTTCTTGATGCCACTCATAAGGCGAGGTTGAAGTTGGGGTCCAATATTTATTGAATAATGGGTCCGTGAACAGGGCCGACAAGGATTTGTGATGGAAGGTCCAGCTGCCCGCCTTTTTTTGGTTTTTCAAGGCGTATTCAACCGCATTCAAGTAAAGCCCCAGGGTTGCTGCTAAAGCCGTTTGGTTCAACGGGAACCCCATGGTGATGTTCACTTTGTCATATTCCTGTGGAAGGAAATTCAATACAGGGTTGAGCAGGGATTCATCTGCAAGAATGACCGCAATATCTTTTGGGGCAATGCCTTGTTGATGCCAATTTATTAAGGTTTGTGCGATAGCTTTTGCTTGGCCCGTGAATTTTGTGGCCCCGATGGGTTGAATGGTTTTAGGCAACGATTTCCAATCACTGTCAAGGCCATTGGTTACGGGTACATCCTGCTTGAACAGTTTTTCGCGCTGTTGGTGTTTTCTAAAGAAATGTCCCGCCTCGTGGTCAGGCATATCGACATAATGGGGGTCCAAATCCCAAAGAAACTGTGTTGGCGCAGCATCGCTTAAGTGCTTGAGAACTTCAAGTTCTGCTGTATTCAGTGCGTTTAGGCCTGCTACGATACAATGCTTAATGCCATTTTTTATAAGGTATTGCTCGAGGAATTGAGGGTGTGTAGCCAGGAATCGAGCAGCGAGACCACCGTAGGCTTCACCGCGCTCGAGCAATGCAGAAGTGAATCCTTCATAGGTTGCTGGAAGAAGGGAGATGAAATCGGAATAGCGTTTCATGAGCTCCGTTTCTTGGTCCGGTCGAAGGTCCCACTCGGCCAATTTCTGGACATTGTACAAGTCTCCCAATACGTGCTCGGGGTTCAATAAATACCGGTCAATCTCTCCAAAATCTGAAAGCAGCGTTTGCCCCCAAGCCATGAATTGACCTAGGTCTTCAACCTCCTGGTCGGGATATTGGGTTTTACGTGCCGTATTGTAGTGTTGGTGAAGTTCTACGAGCAGCGCCATTGGTTCGAGCACCAAGAGGTTAGCGGCTGCAGCGATGAATTGGTCAACAGTAATAAAGAGGGGATACAGTTCGTACTCCTTTTGGTCCTTTCGCAGCGCTTCCTGTAAAAACAACGACGCCCTTTGGTTAGGTAATAGGACCAATTGTTCATGCAGCGCACCGTCATGGTTGCGCAATTTCTCAACGACTCTAGATAAGAATGTGGGCATGAATTATTGAAAGAGATTACTCCCTTCAATGTAACTAAAAACCGCTTTAGGTAGAAGATTCTTTAAGGGTTTTCCGTCCTTAAAACTTTGGCGAATCAACGAAGCACTGATTTCCATTCTGGGTGCGTCCACGAGGGTGGCTTGTGGGTACTTTTCTAAAATGTCGTTTTGATCTTCAGGCACCTCTCCAATTCTTGGATAGACCAAGATAGGGTGGTGTTCAAGGATACTTTCGTAGTTGCGCCATTTGTGAAAGGTCCGGAGATTATCCTCTCCCATGATGATGGAAAAAGTAGTCTGCGGATACTTTTCGCGAAGGAAGAGTAAGGTTTGGGCCGTGAAATTTGGTTGCGGCAGGTCGAACTCAATATCACTAGCGCGCATGTTCACTTCTCCATCAATGGCGAGATTCACAAGATGCAGACGTGTCCTATCGGGCAAGAGTGTGCTTTTCTGTTTGAAGGGGTTATGTGGCGTAACGACAAAGAGCAGCTCATCGATATCCGCATAGTTGAGCATGTATTCCGCTAGCACCAAATGCCCCACATGAATGGGGTTGAATGTGCCGAAAAACAAACCAACTTTCGCTTTCATTTAGGCGGATAAAAAAGCTTCTAATAATTCTTTGGCTTCGGCTTTTGCCCGGTCGAGGTCATCGTTGATGATGATGTGATCAAAACCTTCGGCTTGG
>CAJXTR010000027.1 GCA_913060465.1 uncultured Cryomorphaceae bacterium
CGGTGGGCAACAACGTGAGCATAGGTCACAACGCCATTGTACACGGCTGTACCATTGAGGACAATGTACTCATCGGCATGGGCGCCATCGTTATGGACGACTGTGTGGTCGGAGAGGGCTGCATCGTAGCGGCGGGATCGGTCGTGACGCAAGGCAAGAAATTGGCCCCGGGAACGCTGTGGGCGGGGGTGCCGGCGAAAGAAATTGGCCCCGTACCCGAACGCCTTCGAAAAGGGGAAATCGAACGCATTGCCAACAATTATTTAAAATACAGCTCCTGGTACAAAGACGATGAGTAGTTATTTGAGTTTTGAATCGGACCGCCTCTACCTACGTCCGACCACCGAAGAAGATGCCGCCCTCGTGCTGGCCATTTTAACCGCCCCGAAAGCCCTGAAATTTATTGGCGACCGAAACCTTCATAGCGAGGAAGATGCGCGGGAATACATCCGTAGTCGCGCCCTGCCACAACTGCGCGAGCACGGCTATGCGAACTACACCCTCGTGACCAAGGAAACAGGTACCAAGGTTGGCGTATGTGGATTGTACGTACGGCCAGATTTGGAGCTCATTGACCTTGGCTACGCGCTGCACCCGGACCACGAAGGCCAGGGCTATGCCCGTGAGGCCTCAAAGCGCATCATGCAAGCAGCAAAAGAGCGCTTTGGCCAATTAAAACTCAGCGCCATCACCCACGGCGAAAACACTGCGAGCATCAAAGTACTCGAAGCGCTGGGGTTTACGCACCAAGGACAAAAAACCGTAGCAGGATACGACGGGCCTTCCGAATATTTCGAGGTCGAACTCTAAGGAGCGGCCCTACTTTCCTAGTTTTACTTTTAGATTTTCAAGCATGGCCTGCGTCATGGAATCCAGATCGTATTTCGGGGTCCAATTCCAATCTTCCTGAGCCTTACTGTCGTCAATGCTCGCCGGCCAGCTTGCTGCGATTTCCTCACGGAAATCGGGCACACAATCCATGGTAAACCCATCGACGTATTTTGCAACGCTCGCGGCGATGGTCACTGGGTCGAAGCTTATGCCGGCAAGGTTGTAGCTGCTTCGGACCTTCACCTTTTCTGCGGGTGCCTCTGTAAGTTCAATGGTCGCGCGAATGGCGTCATCCATGTACATCATTGGCAAAGCACGGTACTCACTCAAAAAGGCCGTGTATCGACCTTCCTCGATAGCCTTGTAATAAATCTCAACGGCGTAATCTGTGGTCCCGCCGCCCGGTTGTGACTTCCATGAGATGAGCCCAGGGTAGCGGATCGAACGCACGTCCACGCCGTATTTTTTGAAGTAATATTCACACCATCGTTCTCCAGCAAGTTTTGAGATGCCGTAGACCGTTGAGGGTTCCATGATGGTTTGTTGAGGAGTGTTTTCTTTTGGCGTTGTGGGGCCAAAGACCGCGATGGAGCTGGGCCAAAAGATTTTTTGAATAACCCCTTCACGTGCCAATTCCAAGGCGTGCAACAGACTCTGCATGTTCAAGTCCCAAGCTTTCATGGGGAACTTTTCGCCGGTAGCACTAAGCATGGCCACCAAGTGGTACAGGGTATGTACCTGGTATTTTTCGCAGACGGCACGCATCGCCGAAGCGTCGCTTGCATCTAAGATTTCGAACGGCCCGTTTTGCAGTTCAGGCAAGTCGCTGCGGCGAATATCTGAAGCAACAACGTGCTCGTTTCCGTATTTCTCGCGTAGGGCTAGGGTCAATTCGGTTCCTATTTGACCGCAAGCGCCAAGAATTAAAATGGTTCCGCTCATGTTCTGTGATGATAATGATCAGATTTGGGTAGCTCAAAGATAACTTATCTTTGCCCTAGAAATTCAGACCCCATGGATCCAAATTCAGGAAAACACGCATTGGTAAACAAAATGAGCCGAGAAGAGCTCATTGCGAAGCTCGAAGCTGAAACTTTTGAGCGTAAAACACTCTCGTTCTACAAATATGTAATCATTGAAGATCCCAAAGCAATCCGCGACCAATTGTTCGCGCAGTGGAGCGAGTGGGATTGCCTCGGCCGTATTTACGTGAGCCGCGAAGGAATCAATGCCCAGATGAACGTGCCGGTGCACCACTGGGACGCCTTTGAACAACACCTCCACGGCATGGAATACTTTAAGGATGTTCCATTCAAAATGGCCGTAACTGATCAAACCGAGGGCAAGTCGTTCCTGAAACTCATTATAAAAGTGCGCGAGCAGATCGTTGCCGATGGCTTGCAGCCGGAAGATTATGATGTCACGGATGTGGGAGCACATTTGACCGCCAAGGATTGGAATGATGCGATCGAAAACCATGATCCTATTGTCGTGGATATGCGCAATCATTACGAAAGCGAAATTGGCCACTTTGAAAATGCCATCTTGCCCGAGGCAGAGACCTTCCGCGAAGAACTACCTATGGTGTTAGAAAAACTCAAGGGCCAGGAAGACCGCAAAATCTTATTGTACTGCACTGGCGGAATCCGTTGTGAGAAAACCTCTGCTTACCTCAAGCACCACGGCTTTAAGGATGTGAACCAGTTGCACGGCGGCATCATTGATTACGCTCGCCAAATCCAAGAGGAATCATTGCCGAATAAATTTCACGGCATCAACTTCGTATTTGACGAACGCCTAGGTGAATGCATCTCCGATGAAATTATTTCAGAGTGTCATCAATGTGGACAGCCATCTGCGCGTCATGCGAACTGTGCTAATAAAGCGTGTAACCTGCTTTTCATCCAATGCGAGGAATGTGCGGAAAAACACGAAGGATGTTGTACGCCTCAATGTGTTGAGGTGATCCACCTGCCCGAAGAAGAGCAAACGGAAATTCGCAGAAAAGCGAAGGAGACCAAAAGATTCCACAGACATACCAAAGTTGATTTGCGAAATGCCTTCTCTGAGAAGTAACTTGCAGTAAACTTATACAGAACCACCATCATGCAGGATAAGAGAGACCACTTACTACATCTTCGCGAGCAGAGCAAACAGGGCGGGGGTGAAAAGCGTATTGATGCGCAGCACGCCAAAGGAAAACTCACCGCTCGCGAGCGCATTCACTTTCTGTTAGACGAAGGGAGCTTTCAAGAGATGGGTGCCTTGGTAGAACATCGCAGCAACCTTTTTGGTCTGGACAAGCAAAAATTTCTAGGAGATGGTGTGGTGACCGGATACGGTACGGTCAATGGCCGACTAACCTATGTTTACGCCCAGGACTTCACAGTCCTCGGTGGATCATTAGCCGAAGCCCATGCTGAAAAGATTGTGAAAATCATGGAGCTTGCGATGAAGACGGGCGCTCCAGTTATTGGTTTAAACGATAGTGGTGGTGCACGTATTCAAGAAGGGGTTGTTTCCTTGGGTGGCTACAGCGATATTTTTTACCGCAACGTACAAGCCTCTGGGGTCATCCCACAGCTGAGTGCTATGATGGGGCCTTGTGCCGGTGGTGCAGTATACTCTCCAGCACTGACGGATTTCATTATGATGGTTGAAGACACCTCATACATGTTCGTTACTGGGCCAAATGTGGTTAAGACGGTAACCCATGAGGAAGTTACGGCTGAAGAATTGGGCGGTGCCAGCACGCATGCCACTAAAAGCGGTGTTACCCACTTTACCTTCCCTAACGAGATAGCATTGATTGAAGGCCTGAAAAAGCTTTTGAGCTATATCCCCCAGAATTGTGATGAGGAGCCGCCGGCGCTTGATTACGAAATGGGCGACGAAACCCGTATGGGCTTGAAGGATATCGTGCCAGACAACCCGAACCAACCGTATGATATTAAAGAAGTGATTGCAGACCTCGTGGATACAGATTCTTTCCATGAAGTGCACAAAGACTTCGCCGAGAATATTGTTGTAGGCTTTGCTCGACTTGCAGGTAAAAGCATTGGTATTGTCGCAAATCAGCCGGCTTATTTAGCAGGCGTATTGGACATTCACGCATCTACAAAAGGAGCCCGATTCGTTCGATTCTGTGATGCTTTCAACATTCCTTTATTAGTTTTAGAAGATGTTCCTGGGTTCTTGCCCGGAACGGACCAAGAATGGAACGGTATCATTACCAATGGCGCGAAGTTGCTTTATGCGTTTAGCGAAGCGACCGTTCCAAGAATCACCGTAATTACGCGTAAGGCTTACGGTGGTGCCTACTGTGTAATGAATTCAAAGCAGATCGGTGCAGATATGAATTTTGCCTGGCCGACAGCAGAGATTGCGGTGATGGGTGCCAAAGGTGCTTCTGAGATCATCTTCAGAAAAGAGATTGCCGAAGCCGAAGATTCTGGGGCCAAGTTGCTTGAAAAGGAGGCAGAATACGCTGAAGCTTTCGCAAATCCGTACCGTGCAGCGCACCGTGGATATGTGGACGAGGTTATCCTTCCAGAAGAGACCCGTCAGCGCTTGATTCGCGCTTATGCGATGCTCGAAAACAAAGCTGTAAAACTCCCTCGTAAGAAGCACGGAAACCTACCGCTCTAATGTGGATAGATACCCATTGTCATCTCTATGATACGTCTCTGGTGGAACGCAAAGAGGCCGTTCAAGAACATGCCTTAGCTAAAGGGGTTGTTGAATTGCTCTTGCCAAACATTGATGTGCACAGCGTTGCAAAGATGGCTGCTGCTGTGGACCAATTCCCCGAGCTTACCGTCCGCCAAATGATTGGCTTGCACCCATGCTACGTTAAGGAGGACTACCAAAGCCAATTGGACACGCTCAAAGCGGAATACCTCAAGAATCCATCGCGTTTCTGTGCCGTTGGAGAGATAGGGTTAGACTTGTATTGGGATAAGAGCACGCTAGATATTCAGATTGACGCATTGAACCAACAGATTGATTGGAGTGTCGAATGGGACCTTCCTATTGCCCTTCATGTGCGCAACAGTTTTAAAGAAATCTTTCCCGTACTTGAGGCAGCACAAGAGCGTCACGGCGGCAAGGTTCGTGGTGTATTTCATTGCTTCAGTGGGGGTAAAAAACAGATCAATCGTGCCCTGCGTTTGGGAGAATTTTACTTTGGACTAGGCGGGGTAATCACCTATAATCGGGCCGCAACAGATCCGGTAATTAAAAACATACCAAGCGATAGAATCTTGTTGGAAACCGATGCTCCGTATTTGACACCTTCTGCGTTTAAAGGGGAGAAAAATGAGCCGGCCTTCATGGCAGAAGTGGCACATACGGTGGCTGAGGTCTTGGAATTGACACCGGACGCATTGAGTGAGCTTTGTGCCACAAATACACGTAACTTGTTCAGGTGATGCGTAAGATTTGTTTGATATATACCGGGGGAACTATTGGGATGAAGCAAAATCCCAATGGGAAATTAGCACCTGTAGATTTTGATCAATTGCGTGCTTCAATCCCTTCATTGGATTTGTTGCCTATTCAACTTGAGGTAAACACCGTTGCGCACCCTGTGGACAGTTCGGAAATGCAGCCCGAGGGTTGGATTGATTTGGTCGAACGCATAGAAGCCAACTATGATGCCTTTGACGGTTTTGTGATTTTGCACGGCACCGACACCATGGCCTACACCGCCAGTGCATTGAGTTTCATGATTCAGGGGTTGAAAAAGCCGATTATCATCACCGGTTCCCAACTTCCCGTTGGGGTCTTGCGTACGGATGCGACGGAAAACCTGCTCAGCGCCTTGGAATTTGCCGCGATGGAGCGGAATGGTGTTCCATTGATTCAAGAGGTGTGTATCTATTTTGAATACAAATTATACCGCGGTAATCGCGCCTACAAACGCTCTTCGAACGAGTTCAATGCATTCTCTTCGCCCAACTATCCCGCACTGGGCGAAAGCGGGGTACGAATGACCGTTAATGAGGAATTACTTTGGAAGACCCCTACCCATGCCGCGACGTTTCAAAAGTCCATTGATGCTGCGGTTGGTGTGGTGACCCTATACCCCGGTCTGCAGTTTGACCAATTGCCTGTACTTCAGGATTGGAAGGTGCTCCTATTGCGCACCTTTGGCGCGGGTAATGCGCCTAATTCACCTGCCTTTATTGAATTTTTATCGCGTTGTGAAAAATCTGGCGTACAAATCATCAATACATCCCAATGCGTGAGTGGAAGAATTGTGCCGGGATTGTACGATAGCTCTTCGGCTATAGAGCGATTTAATGTATTGAGCGCCAGTGATATGACTTTTGAAAGCGCGCTTGTAAAATCTATGGTTCTTTTGGGACAAGGTTTGAGCCAAAATGAATTTGCTGTTAAGTTTTCTGCGAGCATTGCCGGAGAATGCGCTTAGTGCGGAATCGACACCAATTTTTTGTATTTTCGGCGACTCAATGTGGATTGTGTATTTTGTACACTGCATTGTATAACATCTAAACTTTTGTATTTAAAAATTAGAAAAATGAAAAAAGCACTCTCTTTGCTTGCTATCGTTGCCCTTTCATTGGGTACCGTTAACGCCTATGCTCAAGAAGATATGGCGGCTACTGAAGAAGTAGCAGAAACTGCTGCTACTGAAACTATGGACTCTGCAGATGCGGCCGTTGACTCTGCTGCTGCAACTACTGACTCTGCCGCTACAGAAGAAGCTGCTGCTGAAGAAGCACCAGTTGAAGAAGCAGCTGCTCCAGCTGAAAAAGGATTCACCCAAGTTTTGAAAGAAAAATTCATCGAAGGTGGTGCATTCTTCATGTCGTTCGTATTGTTGGCCTTGGTTCTAGGTCTAGCATTGGTTATCGAGCGTATCATTTACTTGACTTTCGCTCAAACTAACACTGAAAAGTTGTTGGAAGAAGTTGAAGGCGCATTGAACAACGGTGGTGTTGAAGCTGCTAAAGAAGTTTGTCGTAACACTCGTGGTCCTGTAGCTACTATCTTCTTCGAAGGTTTGGATCACTACGGTGAAGGCCTTGATATGGTAGATAAGTCTATCATGAGCGTTGGTTCTGTAGAGAACGGAAAATTGGAGAAAGGTGTTTCTTGGATTTCATTGTTCATCGCTTTGGCACCTATGCTTGGTTTCATGGGAACGGTAATTGGTATGATTGGTGCATTCGACGCGATCGAGGCAGCTGGTGATATTAACCCTTCTCTTGTTGCGGGTGGTATTAAAGTGGCACTTTTGACAACAGTATTTGGTTTGATCACTGCGATCATCCTTCAAATTTTCTACAACCTTATCGTAGCGATGATCGACGGTATCGTGATTAAGATGGAAGATGCTTCTATCTCTTTCATGGATATGTTGGTTGAGTACAATAAGAAAAACGCGTAATAGAGATGCTTAGTAAACTTCCATTAATTGGACGTATCCTAGGCATTGGACTCGGATTGGTAGGCGTGGTGTTATTCATCATGGTTGCTGTGAACGAGGACAACGCTCCTGGATTTGTGTCCTTCGGAATGATTTCTACCATTATTGGTATCATCATTGCCGTATTGAGCTTTGTACTCGCCCTTGTAGTAAATCCTCAAGGTATTAAGGGTGTAGGTATTGGACTTGGTGCCATCCTTGTGATCGCTTTGATCTCATGGGTAATGGCCGATGGTTCAGATTACAATGAATATAAAGACGTTACAGAGATGACATCGAAAGCGTCAAGTGCTATGTTGACAGCATTTTACATCCTTTTCTTGGGTGCTATTGCTGCAGTAGTATACTCTTTGGTGTCTCGTGTAATTAAATAAGGATTGATATGGCAAGAAATAAAAGAGCCATACCAGAAATCAACGCCGGATCGATGGCTGACATCGCTTTCTTGCTTTTGATTTTCTATCTCGTAACCACTACAATGGATACGGATAAGGGGATCAATAGAAAGCTGCCGCCTTATGACGAAGAACTCGTTGAAGATCCACCTCCGATCAAGGAGCGCAATATCTTTACCGTATTGGTAAACTCTAATGACCAATTGCTCGTCGAAGATGAGTACTTGACCATCGCTGAATTAAGAGCGAAGGCAATGGAGTTCATCGATAATAATGGTGATGGATCTTGTGAGCACTGTCAAGGATTCAAAGTTGGAACCAGCTCTGATAATCCAGATAAGGCAGTCGTTTCCTTGCAGAATGACCGCGGTACGTCGTACGGTATGTACGTTAAAGTACAGAACGAGTTGGTCGCTGCATACGAGGACTTGCGTGAACGCTATGCTCAAGAGAAATTCGGTCGTTCTTACCGTTCTATGGACGAGGAAGAGGACAAGGAGATTTTGAAAGAGATCAAGTTGGCGTATCCACAAAAGATTTCTGAGGCTGAACCTTTAAATATTGGTGGATAATGGCTGTAATTAAGAAAAAGAAGGACAAGGCATTGCCGGCGGTAAACACCTCGGCGCTTCCGGATATTGTTTTCATGTTGCTTTTCTTCTTCATGGTTGCTACGGTAATGCGTGAAGTGGATTTGAAAGTAACGGTGAACAAACCGCAGGCCACTGAAATTCAGAAGTTGGAGCGCAAGTCGTTGGTTACCTACATTTATGCAGGTGCCCCACGTCAGAAATACCAAGATAAATTTGGTCGTTCACCACGTGTCCAGCTCAATGATGCATTTGCCTCTTTGGATGATATTCAGCCGTTCGTTCTACAAGAGCGTGAGGAGAAGTCTGAAGAAGATGCTGCAATGATGACCATGTCTATCAAAGCGGATAAAACCGTTAAGATGGGTCTGATCACAGATATCAAATTGCAATTGCGCAAAGCGCAAGCGTTGAAGATCAACTATAGTTCAAACCAGCCGAAAGACGTTCAGGCGTTGTACGACTCGGAATAACTATAAGCAAAGAGAAATAGCTGTATAGGCGAAAAAGCCGGTTCGAGAGAACCGGCTTTTTTTATGCTTGTTTTTTTTGGGTGAGCCATAGCCCTACCAGAAAAACACCGATGCCGAAAAAGGACAGCGGCGAGCCAACCATAGAGGATTCTGTATTGAGCACGCCGTCATTGAAATAGGCGCTGTATAGTGCGTAACCGTTATTAATGAAGTGGAGTGTGATGGGTACCCAGAGGGTGCCTGTCCATAGGCGGGCATAACCGAAAATAATACCCATGAAGAAAATGGGTAGAAAACTCAGCGGTTGCATGTGGCCTGCGCCAAAAAATACAGCGGTTAAAATAATCGCCAAATGAGGCCTTAGGCGCGTACTAAACAAACTCTGAACGGCCCCGCGGAAAAATAGTTCCTCTCCAACTGCCGGAATAATGACCATCACAACTGTATTCAGAAGTAGGGTTGCGGGGGTCATGTTCGTTAGTAATTGGCCAATGGTATTTTGTACTAACGCTTCCTGTGCCTTGAGATTTGCTACCCAAGGAGTATCCGGGAGAAGTTGTGTATTTAAGAAGCTGAGGGCATCGATAACGAAAAATGATCCGATACAAAGCCCTAAGAGGCCTATGATCTGTGTACTTGGTAGCTTTTGGCTTATGGATAGTCCTAGAAACGCCTTAGCATCACGTTGCGTCCAATAGGCAAGTACCAGTGGCGGAACTAAAAACAAGCCTATGCTGTTAAGTGCTTGGAGCATGCGCAGGGCTTCCGGGCTCGTAGTGGATTTAAAAACCTGAGTGGCCAGAAGGAGGCCGATAGCGCCGAAAACGAAGGTGGACAGCAGTATGATAAAGATAAAGGCCAGTGCAATTCTTCCTGGGCTCCATGAATGATGGTTATGCATCGCATTGTACTTTTGCAGTAATGGTAAAGATAGGAGATATAGCGCTTGGTGATTTTCCGTTGTTGCTCGCCCCCATGGAGGACGTGAGCGACCCGCCGTTCCGTAAGCTTTGTAAAGATCATGGTGCGGATGTAATGTATACGGAGTTCATCTCTTCAGAAGGCTTGATTCGGGATGCTGCGAAGAGCGTCAAGAAATTGGACTTCTATGAGTACGAGCGCCCGCTGGGCATTCAGATTTTCGGAAACGAGATTGAAAGCATGCGACAGGCGGCGGAGATCTGTGAAGCCTCCAACCCAGATATCATAGATATCAACTACGGTTGTCCCGTGAAAAATGTGGCGTGCAAGGGTGCCGGTGCTGGTATTCTCCAGGACATCCCCAAAATGGTCAAGATGACGGCCGAGATTGTCAAGGCAGTTAATAAGCCCGTAACGGTAAAAACTCGACTAGGGTGGGACGAGAACACGAAATATATTGTTGAAGTGGCTGAGCGTCTTCAAGATGTCGGTATTCAAGCCATTTCTATACACGGTCGTACTCGAAAGCAGATGTACAAAGGTGAAGCGGATTGGACGCTCATTGCAGAGACCAAAAACAATCCTCGCTTGCACATTCCTGTCTTTGGAAATGGCGATGTCGACAGCGGCCCAAAGGCACTAGAGTACAAGAATAAATATGGTGTTGATGGCATTATGATCGGTCGTGCGAGCATAGGTTATCCATGGATTTTCAACGAGATTAAGCATTACCTCGAACACGGAGTTGAGGCTGAGAAGCCTACCGTTGAAGAACGCGTAGCGGCGGCACGTGAGCATTTTGAGATGAGCTTGAAGTGGAAAGAGGAGCGCTATGCAATCATGGAGACGAGAAAGCATTACACGAATTACTTCCGTGGCTTGAGTCATTTCAAACCTTACCGTTCCCGATTAGTCACGCTTGAAGAACCAGAAGAAGTTTTGGCGACGTTGGACGAGATTGAATCGGAATACATTGCACAATACGGCAATCTTCCCCTCGCGCTTTAATCACGCACGACATTTTTCGTTGACCACAAGCTCATAATTGTACCTATGCCAAGTACGATAAGCGTGGTTAGAATGATGTGCTCAATCTTTAAGGTAACAGGATAGTACTCTTGCACATATCCGGACCCTAGGGTAATAATCCCCACATATTTCTGGAGCAAAATGATGGCAATGCCGAGGAGCATTCCAACTCCCCATCCACTTAGGGTGATGTACATACCGTTCGTGAAAAACAGCTTTCTCAACTGATCATTCGTCGCTCCCATCGCCCACAACGTCTTGATGTCGTTGTCCTTTTCCAACGCAATGATGGTTAAGGCACTTACAACACCGAAGCTTGCGAGGAATACGACAAATGCTAAAATGGCGATAACCACGAGGCGTTCGGAACGCATGACTTTGAATAGGGTGGCTTCTTGTTCAAGTCGGTCGGCAATGACTGTCCGGTCGCCAAAGTGGGCCTCCAAATCACGTCGTAGCGCAGCACTTTCGTCGTAAACCTCAAGGTAGGAGGGCGCTTGAGCACCTGTGAATTCTTGTACCCACTCTTTCGGAGCAATAACCTTGGAGGCATCATAGTCGGGCTGAACGCTGTGGATTCCAGTCACGAAAACATTTTTTGCTTTCACACTTTCACTGAGGTTGAGCGCATTCGTCTCGGCTGTGATTTTAGGAAGATATATGGAAATAATCGGTGGTGGATTTGTGGTTGAGATGCCTAGGTAATAGGCCACGCCGGCCCCAAGTTCAATGGTATTACCCCCTAAATCTAATGCGGGGTCCGATTGGGTCATCAGGTGGTCACTCAAGTGATGTTCGCGGAAGTATTCTCCCGACACACCTAGTAGGTATGCGATGGTTTGATGCTCGCCTTGAGTGAGTAAGACGCGTTGCTCATAGACCGGTTCAAAAACGGAAGCCGGGTATTTGGAGGCAATGCTGGAAATAAAGACAGAATCTGCTTTTGAGAGCTCAAGGTATTGTCCGGTTGAGGGGCTTATTTTGAGGGCGGGGTTGGCATCTTCGAATTGGCCCGCAACAAGATCTTCGAGACCTGCAAAGGCACTCAATACAACTGTCATTGCAGCCGTACCTAAGGCAAGCCCAACGAGGGCGGTCATGGACATTAAACGAATAGCACCGAGCCTTCCTTTTGAAAAGAAGTACTTCCGAGCGAGATAGGTGCTAAAGGATTTCAAGGGCGTTTATTTAATAGGGCTCTCGCCTTCGCCGCGCAATAATCGGTCAATGTTCTCCTCGTATTCAAGGCTGTCGTCAACATACAACATCAGCTCTGGAACCACACGAAGTTGGCTGCCAACAGAATGACCAAGCGCACCACGTAATTTCGTGTTGTTCAATTGCAAGAAATCGAATGCCTCTTTCGTTTTAGAAATAGGGAAAATGCTCACGTAAATTTTTGCCACACCGAGGTCAGGACTAACGCGCACTTTAGAGACGCTTAGCAAGGTTCCGGGAAACTGATCTTTGGCCAATTGCTGAAAGATCGTAGCCATTTCCTTCTGAAGGAGCTTGGCAATTTTAAGTTGACGTGTACTTTCCATAGGTGCAAATTTACGCATTGCCACGTAAGCGCTACCTTCGCTTGAACGAAAAGAACCATGAAGGCATTTATTCGCATTCTTAAAACCATGGGCCCCTTCGCAAGTTTCATTGCGTTAGCGGCCTTTTTCAACCTATTGACGGTGGTTTTTAGCATTGGTTCTATCGGTGCATTAATTCCACTTTTGAACATCATATTTGACACGCCTGGCTCTGATCTGGTGGGTGCAGCGCCGTGGAAAGTTGCCCTAGCGACGCGCGTGGAAGCCTATAGAGATGTGCATGGTGCATCGGCTACTTTAGTGCGTATCATCGGCATCGTCTTCGTAATATTTATTGGAAAGAATGTCTCGCGCTATGCTGCGTTGTGGACCCTCGCCCCCGTACGGAATGGCGTAGTAGCAAACTTTAAACAGGCCCTTCACGACAAATGGATCGCGTTGAGTCTTCGCCAGCACAGTAAATGGCAAAAGGGTGATTTATTGACCCGTGCAACGGCCGATCTCAATGAGATAGAATGGTCCATGCTGAAAGGAATGGAGGGCTTTGTGCGTGATCCATTGATGATATTAGGCACACTTGCCGTTCTTTTTTCAATGAGCCCAACCCTTACACTGTGGGCGCTTGCTATTATTCCTATCTCTGGCTTACTTATCGCGACCGTTGGGAAGAGTTTGAAGCGCAGTGCGAAAGAGGCGCAAGGACTTTTGGGCCAAAACACAACCTCGCTAGAGGAGGCATTATCGAACCTTCCTATTATCAAGAGTTATGCAGTAGAAGCACAAATGAGTGCCCATTTTAGTGCGAGTGTTCGTTCGTGGCAAAAGACCATGATCAAAGTATTCCGCAAGCGCGATTTAAGTTCGCCGATAGCCGAGGTACTTGGGGTAAGTGTCCTGCTTGTGGTCTTGTATTTAGGTGGGCAAGAGGTTTTATCAGGAAAGCGCCTAACCGGGGGCGAGTTGGTTGCTTTTATTCTTTTGTTCTACCAATTAATCCCTGCTTTCAAAAATGTCACCAACGCCCTCTATGATATCCAAAAAGGCAATGCCAGTGCGGAACGCATCTTTGAGGTTTTAGATACAGAAATACCAAAATCAGGCACACAACCTGTGGAAGCCGCACATTGGAACCAGCCAATCACTTTGAACAAGGTTGCCTTTGCCTATGAGGATAGGAATGTGCTGGATGATTTGAGTTTAGTCATCCCGCCCGGAAAAACCACGGCCTTGGTCGGTCCATCCGGTGGTGGGAAAAGTACGCTCTTGTATCTTCTTGCAGGTTTTGATCATCCACAACAAGGAGCCATTACTCTTGGCAACTTAGACTTAAGAGATGTCGACCTAAAGAGTTTCCGTTCGGGCCTAGGTTGGGTGCCACAGCATCCATTATTATTTAACGATAGTATTTACGGTAATATCACTTTAAAATCAGCAGGGTCTAAGAGTGCGTATGAGGCCGCGGTCACCGCAGCGCATTGTCAAGATTTTGTTTCGAACTTCCCTGAAGGCCATGCAATAGGTGAAGGTGGAAAATTTTTGAGCGGCGGACAACGTCAACGCGTGAGTATCGCACGTGCCTTTTATGCCGATCCGAAGTTGTTATTATTGGATGAAGCCACAGCTGCTTTAGATAATGAGAGCGAAGCAAGGGTTCAACAATCCTTAGAGGCATTGATGCAAGGGCGAACTACAGTCGTGGTGGCTCATCGACTCAGTACCATTAAAAATGCGGACCAGATCGCGTATATCGAGGGTGGTCGCGTTGTAGAATTGGGCACCCACAATGCTTTGCTAGAAAAGGGCGGCAAATATGCGGCATTGGTTAACTTAGGGTCACTTAACGCTACGGAAGATGGATCACCTGAATAAAATTGAGCATTTAGGCATTGCTGTTAAATCTCTTGATGAGGGTAATGCGCTTTACACCAAACTTTTAGGTGTGCCTCCGTATAAAATGGAAGCGGTGGAAAGTGAGGGGGTTCGAACTAGTTTTTTCAAGGCCGGACCTAACAAAATTGAGCTATTGGAAGCAACAAATCCTGATAGCCCCATTGCAAAGTTCATAGAAAAGCGCGGGGAAGGCATTCATCATGTTGCTTACGCGGTGGATGATATTAAAGCGGAGATGGCCCGACTATCCTCAGAAGGATTTCAGCTGCTCAATCAGGAGCCTAAGATGGGCGCGGATAATAAATGGGTTTGTTTTTTACACCCCCGTGGTACTGGCGGAACGCTCATTGAACTTTGCCAAGACCGCGGGTAATTCTTTTTCCAAATCCCCCTCTTGAATATTGAATAGCCAAGTGTGCAGGCCCATTTCGGCTGCTGTATCTAGATTCGCTTGGGTATCATCTATAAACAATACTTCCTCCGGTAATGCTCCCATGGCATCAAGTACTCGGTCGTAATATTCAGGATTGGGTTTGCGGCACCCCATTTCATAGGAAAGGAACAATGCGTCAAATTTCTCCGTAAAGTTGTTCCATAGAAACGGACCACTTTGTTCTTTAATGGTTTGAATATGAGCTTCGTTGGTATTGCTAACTAAGCAGATGTTATACTCTTGTCCCAATTTTTTCAAGAACAAGGTGTTGTCTCGAAGCTCACCTAGTAAAGCATCCCAGCCCATTTTAACGCAACGAGAACTTTGTAAGAATTTGCAACTCATGGTCAAGGCTTGAAAAAACTCTTTACTTGAGATTTCTCCTTTTTCGAACTCTTGAGCCAGTGCGTCGAACTGCCCTTCATTCATTTGAACGCCACATTTTTCGAGCGCCTCACGAGTTGATTGTGGGTGCACAGGAATGAAAATATTCCCGAAGTCAAACCAGATTTGCTTGATCATAATGCAGCGATTTTCACTTGTTTATGATGCTAAAGTACCGCAAGGTTGAAAATCAAAACGTGATAATTGCTCCGTTGTGCTTTAATCAACGATATGGATTACGCCACGCTTCTCAACAGTATTACCTACTTGATTAGAACCGCATTTTGCTTGAACGAAGTATACACCTGGACTGACGGTAGTTCCATTATACATACCGTTCCAAGTTTCCGTCGTTGATTCTGAATAAAACAGTTCTTGTCCCCAGCGATTCATGATACGCCATTCCGCCCAATCTGCATGCTGCATTTTTGGTCGGTATTCGTCATTGATTCCGTCAAAATTTGGACTAAAAAAGTTCGGCAAGGTCATCGAAGCACTATCAACGGGTGGCGGTGGCGGTGGCGGCGGCACATATAGTGCGCCCCAAACATTATCGAAATAGATGGTACGGTCCGATGGACGTGGAGTGAAATCAGGGAAAATTACTATTTGGTCGTACGTCAAACCGATGTGCGCACTAAAATCAAATTCAAGTTGCTCCCACTCATGCGTCTTCGTATTGGCGACTTTAATTTCTCCCAAAGACCAATTATCCCAACGAACCAATTTTATCCCAACATCGCTGATAGCCGTTTTATAAACCATGATCCTAATGATCGCGTTGTTTTGATCAATGGTGAACGTCCCAATATCGGTACCGTGCATGGATTCGCAGCCTACAAAGGGTTGACCTTGTTGTAAAGCTTCGAAACGAGCAACGTTAGGGCTGGGATTAATTCCGTTTGTATCAGGATTCTGGACAACCGCCAAGGGAGGGTTATATCCGTTTTCAAATACTTTCCAATTCCAGCTTGCGCCGTGGCCCGTAGGCTCAAAATCAATAGGTGCATTCTGCCCAGAAACAGACAGCCCTAAGAGTGCGGCAACAGCCAAGGATGGGATTCTGTCCATGTATACTTTTTGGGTTCGTAATGATACAAAGAACATGCCGTACGCTATCTTTTAGGAGCAGGACATGTATAGGACATTGTACGTGCTAATTCTTCCTGATTTTACGTATGTCCCTGAAAATTTGTACATTATGTAAAATCATCAACATGAATCGTCGCCATTTTATCACCTCCAGCTTCTTTTTTGGACTCGCTAGCTTTTTACCGAACAGTCTTTTTGGGAAGACGAAGGAGCCTCCGAGTTGGGAAAGTATCATAGATTGGGCACGATGGGCGCCTAGTGTGCATAACCTGCAGCCATATAGGGTAAAGGTTATTTCAGAGACGGAAGCGGAACTACTCTATGATTCAAAATTCTTGTTGCCTGTAGGCGATCCTAAATCTGAATTTTCCACAGCAGTATTGGGTGTATTTGTCGAGAGTTTATCCATAGCTGCAGCACCACATGGCTATAAAGTTTCGCTCACTGAATTCATAGAAGCGCCATCGGTCGATCAAGAAGGTATTCGACCTTTTGGTAAAATCACAATGAGTGAAAGAACCACAAAGGAAACTTTGGCGCCAGAATTATTGAAGGAAAGGAGAACTGCGCGCACAGATTATACCGGAGAGCCGCTCAACGCTTCTACCATACGCAATTGCGAAGACCTTGTTTCAAGTTTTGGCGCGGCCTTGTTTTCCACCAGCGATGAAGAGCAAGTGGACCGTCTTGTTAAAATCAATCAAGCCACGCTTTTCGAAGATTTATCTCATACACCAATGCGAGAGGAGTTGGATAGCCTATTTAGATATTCCAAAAAGGAGGCGGAAGCAGAGAAAACAGGCTTGTGGACGAAATGCATGGGATTTCCGGGGAAATTGGTGAAAT
>CAJXTR010000028.1 GCA_913060465.1 uncultured Cryomorphaceae bacterium
AAACCGTCCTGTTTCGCCGGCGTTGATGCTAAATTCCAAGCCGTCAAGCTGCGCAAGTCAATGGTCGTTTGCGAGCTCTCAAAATCATCGAGATAGGTGGTCTCAGCACCTGTGATTTTGATACCGCGAGGCGACCCCGGAATGAGGTGGGCGAACTCCCCTTTGAACTGAAGCTGAGATTTTTCTTTAGTTTCAATAAACGGCAAGGCATCCACCCATCGCGTGAGGTACGGTGCTTCATTGCTGTAGTTCGTGTTCATTCCCCAAATGGTGTTGGAGATGGGTTCGTCGCCAATGTTCACCTTTTGAGTCAGTGGGCGCTCAGTCAAGTGCAACCAAGTTCCGCCGATATTCAAATGATCGTTGACTTTATGATCAATGTTCGTTCCGTAGAATGTCTTGGTTTGCACATTAAAGAGCGTGTTGTTTTCGAAGCTCACCTTGATGGGCGAACCGGAATTCAACACCCCTTCGTTGATAATGCGCACCCGACCTAAGGAATAATCAACCGTATAATCTTGATTCTCCGTCAGCGTGCGCCCGCCCGCGGTAACGGTCACAGAACCCTGCGGGATGTTAAATGCCCCCAAGCTGATTTCAGATCCACTGGCACTTTTGTATTGTCCGCGAAGGATGAACTTATTGAGCTGGGTTTGCTCTTGTGCGCGGAAGCGGGTACTGTCGTATAATGCTTGGTACACGTAGCGATTTCGCGCTTTTTCTGTGTCCAATTTATCGTAGAGATTCGACCCGAATGGCTCTACTACAGGAAAGATGATGCGGCCGCGTTGTTGATCGATGGTGGTCCCGGGGACAAAGTCAAAAATCCCATCTGGGAAGGGGTCATTATTTGTATTTAACCTGTCGAGTTCCATTACCCCAATGAGTAATGTATCGCTCAAATTACCGTCGGGCAGGAATGGAATGGGCACACCCGTTTCGTCGTTCATGTACAAAATGTCCATGTAGAAATCTTCGCGGTCCAATTGGTACGCATTCAAGGCATAGATGTTTTTCATCATCAAATCCCACGTCGGCATACGTACGTCCAATACGGTACTCTTCAAGAGTTTCAGGATCAATGTCTTTGGCGGTGTTACCCCGTCGTTTGAAAATTCCCCGACCTGATAGGTGCGGCCTGCTGCAGTGTATTGGAAGGCCACAGCTAAGACCTCATCTTGATTTAGGGCCTGATTCAAAGTGATGTATCCGAGCTGTGGATGAACGTTGTATTGGTTCGGCTCCAATTTCCGTGCATTCGCCAGTTCAACGTATTCCTTCGCTTCTAAAAATCCTGAACCACTCAAATCCTGATTTGCAGTTGCAATGTCACGCACCCCTGGAATATCATTCTCCAGCACTAAAGGGTCCAATCGGTTGTTTGCGTTGTTCGGGAATCCTTCAAGGTTGATGTTTCCTCCCGGGAAAATGCTGACCCCTGGTAATCCAGAGGTATCATTACGGTAGGCATAACGCTCGTCCGCCCCCAAATCCATAAAGGCAACAATATTGCGCAAGTTTTGCGTGGCGCTGCGTTCATTCGTTACCCACACCTCCACCTTGGTGATTTGCACCGGCGAGGTAATGAGCGGCAAGTGCTCCAAGTATTCCTCGTAGTGATCACGGAAAAATTGGCTCAAGAAATAGTGCCTGTTCGCCTCGTACTCATCGCCCTGAATGTAGAATTCTGTGGTGGTCCCCCCACTTTGGACATTAATACTTTGGCTTTGCGAACGCTGCTCGGAAAACACCGTCGTGACCATGGTATTTCCGAATTGGAATTGGCCCTTTAGACCAAAGAGACTCTGGGCACCTGTGATCAAACTACTGTTTAGGGGCATATTAATGTTCCCCATTTCCAGTCGCTTTACAATATCATCTTCCTCTCCCTCGAAGTCGAGTTTCATTTTGTTATCAAAGGCGAAGGTGGCTTCGGTATCATAGTTGATGCCCAATTCAAGGCGGTCACCAATCTTCCCCTTTACGTTCATTTGAATGCGCTGACCGAAATCAAACGCGAACGTCTTTTGGTTGCGTACCGGAATACCTGGGTTCTGCACGTATTGATACTTTCCCCCAAAGCGAATCTCGGCCATACCTTGAGGACGAATTTCGACGATATCGCTTCCGAAGACTTGGCCCAAGGCCTCATTGCCTGTTTGAATTTGCGGCACCAAACCGACATCATCACGTGGGCTATCGCCGCTCGCATTGTACAAAGCGCTCTTACTTCCGAAGTAATCCTGCATTTGCTGGTCGTACATGTACTGACGGTATTGATCCGTAGTCCACACTTCAGGAGTTAAAAACAAAACATCGCCATACCTCTTGTAAACTAGATAATTCCCAGAGATCGGATCGTAGATAATTTCCCGTTGATAGTTGGCTGGATCCGGCAAAGACACCGTTCCCGAAGTTCCTTGAGTAGCCGTAGTGTCCGAGTTATCTTGAGCATAAGTAGCCTTCGACAGCAGCAATGCTGCAGCCATTAAACCTACCCTCAAAAATGTTCCCGGAGTGCTTTTCATTAGAGCATTTGAAGCGCTTGACGGACCAATTCTTCCGTATTTGCGTTGGGGTTGGACTTGAGCAATTTGTTCAGGATGGTTTCCGTTTGCTTCGCAGAAATACCCAATGTGGTCAACGCCGCATGGGCCTCAGAACGTGCGCCACCACTCATGGCAACAGCCCCTTCTCCCGCAATGGCTGTTTTTGCCACTTTGTCTCGAAGATCTATGACAATGCGCTGAGCCGTTTTTGCACCAATACCTTTCACACCTTGTAGTGTATGCGCATCTTCACTCATAATGGCCTGCTCTACCTCGTTTGGCGCAAGCGAGCTCAGAATGACACGTGCAGTATTCGCTCCGACTCCACTGACACTAATCAGGAGTTCAAACAACGCCTTTTCGCGCTGCGTACTAAAGCCGTAGAGTTGCTGCGCATCCTCACGAACCAAGTGGTAGGTGTAGAGCATACCCGAGGCAAGTGGCTCGATATCCGCATAGGTGTTGAGAGAAATCTGGACATCATAACCTACACCATTGCAATCAACTACGACTTGAGTTGCAGTTTTGATGACATATTCTCCTTTAACGTAGTAAATCATAGTTACGAACGGTCTGAACCTTTTTTAAACGAACGCCTGCCTGTTTTGGTATGTGTATAAACGAAAAAAAGCCGCGCAGGGCGCGGCCTTTCTTGAATTTTACATCTTAATGTCTAACAATCAACTTCTTGAACGAAGCACCATCTAAACTGTAGAGGTATACTCCATTGCTGAGTTCAGCGACCGAAACAGCGTTCTTGCCTGGGTTCAAGTTTTTGGTCTTAACCAAAGCACCCAAGGCGTTGTAAATGTAGAGTTGGCCCGATTTGGCCGTTTCTACAGTGATGAAATTACGTGCTGGATTTGGGTAAACTTTGTCGGCAGCAATCTGCACATCAACAGTTCCCATTGTAGGACCTGCGCTGATTTGAACCCAAACGCTCAAGCTATCACTTGGATCTTTGCCATTGTAGAAAACATAACGCGTACTGTCCATACACGTAGCGCTAGTTGTCGGAGAGTAAACATGACCGCTAAAGTCGTTTTTCTCATCACCTGCCAATATGCTCACGTAACCTATACTATTATCAACATCAGCACCGTAGCAGTAATCCCAACAAAAATAGGCGCTATCGTAAGCACAGGTTGGGCTATTATAGGCACGACGAACGTATACCTCTAGGTCTTCAGTACTGGTGTTTTTCACCTTGATGTGGAAGCCGTAATCGGCCACTGCAGTAGAATTCACTTCAACCACCGTATCCTGCTCAACCACCGATAAGGATTGTGCGCTAACGTTCATTGAAATCAAAGCAAAAACAAATAGGAAAAGGAGTCTTCTCATGGGTTCTCAATTATCCTTCAAATATAAAGAACGCTTTTCACAACTCACACATGAGTTTTACAAGTGTTTTTTAGTAAATTTCCACTTTCAAAAACACAAATGCATGAAAAAACTATTACTATCCTTGACCGCCTTGTTCGCTGCAACAACGGCGTTTGCGCAAGGCCAGAGCACCATTTACTCTGAAAACTTCAATAATGGTATTCCTTCTGGTTGGACGCAAGTAACAAACGCTACTGATGGCGGTTTCCAAGCTGGTTCAGCTTCTTCGGTAAGCTCTCAGTACTTCACTATTTCAGATCCAGGTTCGAATATCGTTGCAACAAACGATGATGATTGTAACTGTAACAAAGCTGATGAGTACTTGATCACAGATACTATGGATTTGAGTAACTACTCAACACTCCACGCTACGTTTAAGAGCTTCTTCTACGGTGCTACCTACAGTGGTGCAACGGAAGCAGCGGAATTCCTGTACACAACAAATGGTGGTTCTTCTTGGACCTCTTTGGCAGATATCGACCCAGCTGCAGATTGGACTTCACAATGGATCGACATTAGCGCTGCTTGTGGAAACAGCAACGTACAGTTCGCATTTAACTACCAAGATGGTGGTGGCTGGTTGTACGGTCTAGGTATCGACGACTTTGCAATCTTCGCTCCTTACAACTTTGATGTTGCTGTTGAGTCTTTGGACATGTTCAGCACTGTTGGTTTGAACAACGCTCCATTTACCATTGAGGGAACCATCAAAAACTACGGTGGTACAACAATCTCGTCATTGACATTGAACTACTCTGTGAACGGTGGCACTGCGGTAACTGATAACCTTACTGGTCTTTCTATCGCTCCTTACGCGACGTACACGTTCTCTCACAACACAAACTGGAACCCAGGCTCTACGGGTAACTACACATTGGACATCTGGGCATCTGCTTTGAACGGTGGTAATGACCAAAACAATGGCAATGATACCTTGAGCGCTGCGATCGAAGTAGTAACAGCTACAGCTGACCGTGTAGTCTTGGCTGAGGAATTCACTTCTTCAACTTGTGCACCATGTGCAAGCTTTAACCCAGGTTACAAGCAGTTGTTAGATGCAAACGACGCAAACACTTCAGGTACGCAACTTGTAAGTGTGAAGTACCAGATGAACTGGCCTTCACCAGGTAATGATCCTGCATATAACTCTGAAGGCGCTGCTCGTCGCACATTGTACAGCATTAGTGGTGTGCCAGATGTAGTATACTCAGGTGCCAATATCGCAACAAGCCAAGGTGCTATTGATGCAGTTATGGGTATCCCAGCATTGGCAGAACTTGAAGCAGAATGGAGTAACACTGGTACTTACATTCAGTGTGATGTAACAGCTGAAGCGCTAGGAAACTTGGGCAGTAACGTTTCATTGCATATGGCAATGATCGAGAAAGAAATTTCTCACAACGTTCAGACTAATGGTGAAACTACTTTCTACCACGTATTCCGTAAATTCATGGACGGTTCAAACGGTCATGCAATGGGAACGATGACTGCAGGTAATACTTACACGCATTATGCAAACTCTACTATTACAGTGAACAGTGCTCCAGCACAAGGTTCATTCGATTTCTGGGTAGGTGCGAACAACATGGACATCATTGTTTGGTTGCAAGACATGAGCAATGGCGAAGTATTGCAAGCTGCGTACGCTGAGTACACTACTTCTGGTGTTGACGAAATGGAAAACTTCGCGAAATACATCGCTATCTACCCGAACCCAGCTAATGAAGTTGCAGGTGTTGAGGTTGAGCTAATGGATCGCTCTGAAGTTGCTATCAATATGGTAAACGCAATGGGACAAACAGTTCTTGTTGATGCTCAAACACTAGATGCTGGTGTTCAAAAAATCAACTTGAATACTGAAAACCTAAGCGCTGGATTGTACTTCGTGAACGTAAACGTAAACGGTGTAAGCAAGACCTTGCGCTTGAACGTTGCTCACTAAGCACTTATTTAGTTATTTTTACGGGGGACTTCGGTCCCCCGTTTTTTTTTGAATTACATTTTTTCCATGAAGAACCTATTCACTGCCCTTGCAATTACCGCATTTTCAGTAGTTGCCTTTGCTCAAGAGATCCCCTCCACTACCCTAAAAACGTTGGACGGTAAACAAGTCGACATCCTCAGCCAAGTCAACCACGATGGACCAACCGTAATCAGCTTTTGGGCCACTTGGTGTAAGCCTTGTATTAAAGAGCTTAATGCCTTCATGGATTACGCAATCGATCTCGAGGACGAAGTGAACCTTAAGGTCCTAGCGGTAAGTATTGACGATACGCGCAATTCTTCGCGTGTAGCGCCTTTGGTACAAGGGCAAGGTTGGGAATACAATGTACTACTTGACGAAAACCAAGATCTAAAACGCAACCTTGGCATCGTGAATGTGCCGTTCACTCTAGTGCTCAATAGTAAAGGTGAGGTTGTTTGGAAACATAGCGGATATTCTCCTGGCGACGAAGAACACCTTGCAGAGGTGGTCGAAGAGGTTGCTGCAGGCCGCACCCCAAGTCACTAAACATGGTTAAGCATTTACTTATCGGCGCAGCCTTGCTTTCAGCAGCCCCTACCTGGGCACAAGAGCAGCACGGCGGTCAACTGCATGGGAATTTTCAGCTGGACGGTCAGTGGTACCTACGGGATGAAAACATTGACCCAACGGGTGAGTTTTATCCAGATGAACGATTCCTAGGCCAGGGCTATGCAAATTTCATTTATTCCGAAGGTGATTTTTCCGGAGGTCTACGCTACGAAAACTACCAAAATGTAATGCTCGGATTCCCCGAGGGCTACCGCGGAGAGGGCATCACTTACCGATTCTTACGCTTTAAACAGGATAACATCGATGTAACCGTCGGTAATTTCTACGAGCAATTTGGATCTGGAATGGTTTTCCGTTCCTACGAGGAGCGCGGTCTTGGCTACGATAATGCAATGGACGGTGTCCGATTAAAATTTAACCCAGCCAAAGGGGTATACCTCAAAGGGATCTTAGGCCGTCAGCGATTCTATTTTGAAAAGAGTCCGGGCGTGGTCCGCGGATTTGATGCCGAGCTGAACTTGAGCGAGCGTTCAACCGTGCTGACTGATAAAAACATTACTTGGACCCTAGGAGGAAGCTTCGTGAGTAAATACCAACGCGGCAACGACCCATTCCTAGTGCTTCCTGAAAACGTGGCAACCGGTGGACTTCGCACCCAGCTTATCTCAGGACCCTGGGCCTTCGATGCTGAGTGGGCCTATAAAGCAAATGACCCAAGCGCTGATAATGGCTACATCTACAAAGATGGCAATGGCTTCATCACGCATTTGAGTTACAGTAAAAATGGACTTGGGCTGATTCTTGGCGCCAAGCGCATCGACAACATGAGTTTCCGCAGTGACCGCAACGGAACCACCATCGATATGTTGATCAACTATTTGAGCCCGACTGCACAGGTCCACACGTATGCATTACCGGCACTGTACCAGTATGCAACGCAAATCAATGGTGAAGAGGGCGTCCAATTGGAAGCTAACTACCGATTAAAGCGCAATACAAAACTTGGCGGAAAATATGGCACGCTTCTAAGCGTCAACTATTCGCTTGCACAGAGCATCAACAAAAGCTATGTAGACCCTAGCAATGATACTTTGCGCACTATTCAAGGCTACTATAGTGATCCAAACCTCCGCGGCGAAATTCCATACTTCCACGACTTCAACATTAAAGTAAGTCGCAAGGTTTCTCGCGAGTATAAATACACAGTGACCTACCTAAATCTCTTCTATAACCGAAGCGTTTTGGAAGACGGCTTGGGTGATGAGGCCATCCTGAATAATTTTGACAACCAAAAGCTACTAGATGCGAACGTTTTCATCTACGAAGGCTTGCACAAAATCAAGAAAGGGCATTACCTGCGCAACGAATTGCAATGGCTCAACACTCAAGATGATCGCGGTAGCATGGCTATGGCACTCTTAGAATACAGCGTAGCACCGCATTGGTTCTTCAGCGTTCAGGACATCTATAACTACGGCAACCCTGACGAGACCCAGCGATTGCATTACCCGCTCGCTTCCATTGTCTATACCGAAGGTACCAGTCGTTTCCAGCTATCTTATGGACGCCAACAACGCGGAATTTTCTGTGTTGGCGGTGTATGTCGCGTAGTTCCACCATCGAATGGGGTTAGTTTCTCACTCACAACAAGCTTTTAAGCATGAAAAAAGTATTTGCACTTATTTCGGCCCTAGCGCTCTTGTTCGCACTTCCACAATGTGATGTTATCGACCAACCGTTCAAAGGAGGCACCATCGACACCACGAGTTCTGCTCAGCAGCGCAATGTGCTCATTGAAGACTTCACGGGTCATCGTTGTAAGAATTGCCCCAAGGCTTCAAAGGAGATTAAAAACTTAGTAGATGCCTTCGGTAATGACCGCATCATTGGCCTAGCCATCCACGCGGGACCGGGTAATTTCACAGGGACCAACGCCGACTACCCGACCGATTTCACCACGCAAGAAGGCAAAGCCATACAGAATTTCTTTGGCACCAACTTCTTACCTGTTGGGATGGTGAACCGTGAGAATTGGACGGCATCAGGAAACGGTCATTGGTCGAACTATGCGAATTGGCCCACCTTGAGTGCAGAAGCTATGGACAGCACCTTGCGCATTGCCTTGGAAGCTACGGCAACCATCAGCGCCGGCGAACTGTCCGTTTCAGCTGAAGGTTACCCACAAGTTTCCATCCTTAAAGACCTGAGCATTGCAGTACTGGTAAAAGAAAGCAACATCGTTAGCCCACAGTTGATGCCTGATGATACGCGTGATTCCGATTATGTTCACATGAACGTATTGCGCGACTATGTAACCGACACGTGGGGCGAAGATTTCGGCATGAGTCCGATGGTACCTGGAGATACCTTAAGTGGAACGTATACGCTTGCTTGGAACAATGCTTGGGTAAAGGACAATAGCGCTGTTGTGGTCTATGTATTCCATCCGGATAGCTACCGTATTCTTCAGGTTATTGAGGTGCCAATTAATTAATCGGTCCCCCTTCCCTCTGATTTTTTAGCGAAATTTAAGTTGCGCATGAATCCTTCGTAGCCCGTTCTACGAATGGCCGAACCCTGCATAATTTCCTCCCAGAGCTCATGGGTAATCTCTTCCCACTCCTGCCAGCCGTTCTTCCCGATAGCTTCACGCAGGTTAAAATCCGGCTCCTGGTGCGGCTTGGAAAATCTATTCCAAGGACAAACGTCTTGACAGGTATCGCAACCATAAACCCATTGGTCCATTTTATTCTGAAACTCCGAGGGTAAAGCCTTCTTATACTCGATGGTCAGATAACTAATACACTTATTACTATCCACCACGGTAGGCGCAATGATTGCTTGGGTAGGGCACGCGTCCATACAGGCTGTACAACTTCCACAATGGTCGGTACTTGGCCCATCAGGGTCCAATTCCAGATCCACAATAAGTTCTCCAATAAAGTAAAAGCTACCGGACTTCTTACTCAACAACAAGCTGTGCTTACCTATCCATCCTAAACCGCTCCGTCTGGCCCACGCCCGATCCATCACGGGAGCACTATCCACAAAACCCCGCCCATGCACCTCACCAATTTCTTCGTGGATGCCTTGGAGCATGCGTTTCAATTTCCCGCGAATCACCTTATGGTAATCACGTCCATAGGCATATTTCGAAATCTTCGGCGTTCCCGCCTCTTGTGATTCTTCTGGAAAATAATTGAGCAATACACTGATAACCGACTTTGCACCAGGCATCAACTTTCGTGGGTCCAATCGCTCATCAAAGTGATTTTCCATCCACTTCATGTCGCCATGGTAACCGTGTTTGAGCCACTGCTCTAAACCCGAGGCTTCCTCCTCCAAAAAATCTGCTTTTGAAATTCCGCAAGCCATAAAGCCCTGCTCCTTAGCCAGTCGCTTTACTATGGCTGTGGCCCTTGCGGTATCCATGAATTAGAATAAGGATCCGGTCGACCCTTTACTTTTATTGTTCTTTCCCAAGTGCTGGTAAGCCTTCTCTGTCACCATACGCCCTCGTGGAGTACGCATGATAAATCCTTCCTTGATTAAGTACGGCTCATACACCTCTTCGATGGTCTCACTTTGCTCACCAATGGCAGTACTCAAAGTATTCAATCCCACCGGACCACCAGCAAAGTTGTCGATCAAAACATTTAGGATTTTATTATCCATCTCGTCCAATCCCCTACTATCTACTTGCAAAGCATTAAGGCCGAACTCGGCAATATCAACATTGATCATACCATTGCCCTTCACCATGGCAAAATCACGCACTCGGCGCAACAATGCATTGGCAATACGCGGGGTACCTCGCGAACGACTTGCGATACGAATACATGCTTCATACTCTGCAGGCACCTCAAGAATTTCGGCAGAACGATCTACAATCGTGCTGAGCAATTCCACATCGTAATACTCCAGACGGGCATTGATGCCAAAACGCGCGCGCAGCGGCGCTGTGAGTAGCCCTGAGCGGGTCGTCGCGCCTACTAGTGTGAATGGATTCAACCCTATTTGTACGCTTCGCGCACTTGGCCCTGAATCGATCATGATATCTATCTTAAAATCCTCCATCGCACTATAGAGGTACTCCTCAATAACCGGTGACAAACGGTGAATCTCATCTATAAACAATACATCATTCGGCTGCAGCCCTGTGAGCAATCCCGCTAAATCAGACGGCTTGTCTAAAACCGGACCCGAAGTAATCTTGATGCCCACGCCCAATTCATTTGCTATGATATGGCTCAATGTGGTCTTACCCAACCCCGGAGGACCGTGTAATAAGACATGGTCCATGGCTTCATCGCGCATCTTGGCTGCCTCGACAAAGATTTTGAGGTTTTCCAATACCGCAGCCTGGCCCGTAAAGTCGTCAAAACTTAAGGGACGCAGCTTACGCTCAATCTCGCGCTCGGTATTTGAAAATTGAGATCCAGTTGGATCGAGATGCTCGTTCATAGTACTACAAAATAGCACAAAAAATCCCCTTGCCATGCGGCAAGGGGATCTGAGTTTTAAAAAGCTTTTCCTTAGTGGCCGCTTTCCTCGCCTTCTGCGAGTGGCACGTTCTGAGGAATGTAATCTTCTTCGGCACCTGGCTTAGAATAATCGTAAGCCCAACGGTGAACCACTGGAATAGATCCTGGCCAGTTACCATGGATGTGCTCTACAGGAGTTGTCCACTCAAGAGAGTTTCCTTTCCAAGGGTTTTGAGTAGCCTTAGGACCTCTCCAAATGCTGTAGAAGAAGTTAAAGATGAAGATCAACTGTGCGATACCACCGATGATCGCGAAGTACGTGATCAATACGTTGATGTCTGCCAAGTTATCGAACATTGGGAACGCCGTGTTGCTGTAGTAACGACGTGGTAGACCTGCCATACCCAAGAAGTGCATTGGGAAGAATACACCGTAAGCAGTGATGAAGGTCAACCAGAAGTGTGCGTATCCCATTGATTTATTCATCATTCGACCGTACATCTTAGGGAACCAGTGGTAAACACCGGCAAACATCCCGAAGATGGCACTAAGTCCCATTACGATATGGAAGTGAGCAACTACGAAGTAGGTATCGTGAACGTTGATATCAAGTGCGCTATCTCCAAGGATAACCCCTGTCAAACCACCTGTAACGAATGTACTTACCAAGCCAATTGAGAATAACATCGCAGGTGTGTACTGAATGTTTCCTTTCCACAACGTGGTGATGTAGTTAAAGGCCTTAACCGCAGATGGGATCGCGATCAACAACGTGGTAAACGTAAATACAGAACCTAAGAATGGGTTCATACCCGTTACGAACATGTGGTGACCCCATACGATGAAGCTCAAGAACGCGATGGCCAAAATTGAACCAATCATTGCACGGTAACCGAAGATAGGTTTACGAGAGTTCGTTGCGATAACCTCAGAAGAAATACCCAATGCAGGCAACAAGATGATGTATACCTCAGGGTGTCCAAGGAACCAGAACAAGTGCTGGTACAATACTGGAGAACCACCGCTGTAGCTCAACACCTCACCACCCATGAAGATATCACTTAGGTAGAATGACGTTCCTAGCAATCGGTCAAACATCAAAAGTAGTGCTGCACTCAATAGTACAGGGAATGACAATACACCCAAAACAGCCGTTACGAAGAACGCCCAAATGGTCAACGGTAGACGTGTCATGCTCATTCCTTTCGTACGCATGTTTAGTACCGTAACGATGTAGTTCAATGAACCTAGAAGAGATGATACAATGAACAATGTCATTGAGATCAACCACAAGGTCATACCCGCACCTGAACCTGGCATTGCTTGTGGCAATGCAGAAAGTGGTGGGTAAACCGTCCAACCCGCTGCTGCAGGTCCTGATTCCACGAACAAAGACACTACCATGATTACAGAGCTGGTAAAGAAGAACCAGTAAGACAATGCATTCATGAAGCCTGATGCCATATCACGTGCACCAATCTGCAATGGAATAAGTAGGTTCGAGAAAGTTCCTGATAGACCTGCGGTCAATACGAAGAATACCATGATGGTACCGTGAATGGTTACCAATGCGAGGTAAATGTTCGGGTCCATTACACCATCTGGTGCCCATTTCCCTAGGAAGAACTCAAGGATTGGGAAGCTTTGCTCAGGATAAGCAAGCTCTAAACGGAAAAGCATAGACATCATTACACCGATGATCCCCATGATCATACCCGTAATCAAGAATTGCTTACCAATCATTTTGTGGTCCATCGTGAAGAGGTACTTCGTGAAGAAGTTCTCCTCGTGGTGGTGCTCCATCAAATGGTCTTGAAAGTGATGATTTTCTGTCGAGTTGGTTGACATAGTACTCCTTTATTAAGTCTTAATTACAAAGTCTCAGCGACGGTTTTCTGTTCCTTAAGCCATGCATCGAATTCATCTTGCGTTTCCACGATGATATCCATCTGCATGTTGTAGTGCGCTGCACCACAAATCTTATTACATAGTAGCACGTAATTGAAGTCCCATACGTCCTCGCCTTTTGCAGCACGGATCGCATTTACTTCTTCAACGTGATTCTTAACTTTTTTGTTCTGACGAATTTCTGCAGTAGTTACTGTTGGTGTAAACTGGAAGTTCGTAATGGCTCCCGGTACACAGTTCATCTGAGCACGGAAGTGTGGGAAGTATGCCGAGTGGATAACATCCTGAGAACGGAACTGGAACAATACCGGCTTACCAACAGGCAAGTGCAATTCCTTAGTTACGATATCATCAGCTGATGCCGCATCTTGTGTATCCACACCTACGATGTTTGCACCTTCGATGTCGTATACAGAAGCGTATCCCAATGCATTATCACCTCCACTGTAACGCGCCGTCCAGTTAAACTGCTGTGCGTATAGCTCGATCACAATAGGCTCTTCTTCATTTTCTGGCATCATCAATGTGCTCCACACATTCAAACCCCAGATAATAAGAACTGCCAAAGCCAATGCCGGTACACCCGTCCAGAACAACTCTAATTTATTGTTGTGTGCGTAGTGAACTGCTTTCGTTCCTTTCTTACCACGGTATTTGTATGCGAAGTAGAAAAGAATAGGCTGAACGATGAAGAAAACGATGTTGATGATCAACATACTTAGGTTCCACAATCCGTCAATTTCTGAACCGTGTGCCGAAGATGGCATCGGAAGTGTATGACGTCCCCAAGCGATGTACATTACAACAACACTGATTACGAATCCCATACCGATAAGCAACATCAAGCGACCTTGCGTATCGTTATCTTTTTCGCTTACCTCATTATCCTTACCTCCTTGGATTTCAGAAGAAACCTCTGAAATACGCATTACTTGCACCAAGGTTAGAATGGCAAGAACTACTAAAACGATGATTGAAACTGTATTCATTCTTTAGTCTCTTTTTCTAGTTTATTGTTGGAAGTGCTTCGATTCCGTAATCATTGGGTGATTCTTGTGCAACAATGGTGCTGCTGCGAGGTTACGGAACATCACATAGATGAACAGACCTGCGAAGAATAGAATTGGACCCAACTCTAGCAAACCAAAACCGTATTGGTCACCAACAGTACCCGGCATAATCATTATATAGTGGTCCATGTAGTGACCCACCAAAACAAATACTGCTGCCATCACTAGGGTTCCAGGAACACGCTTCGCCGGACGGCTAAGAATAGCCAATACAGGGAAGATAAAGTTCAATGAAAGCATAGTGAAGAAAGGTACTTTGTACTGATCCCAACGTTGCATGTAGTATGTTACCTCCTCAGGAATGTTAGCATACCAGATTAGTACGAACTGTGAGAACCATAGGTACGTCCAGAACACAGAGAATGCGAACATGAACTTACCTAAATCGTGGATGTGGTTATCATTTACCCACTCCAACAAGCCTTTTGACTTCAAGTACAAGGTCACTAGAATGATCGCTGCAAATGAGCTCACGAACATACCTGCGAAGGTGTACCATCCAAATAGTGTAGAGAACCAGTGCGTGTCGATGCTCATGATCAAATCCCATGCAGAAGTAGATGATGTCACCGCGTAGAACACAGTGAAAATCGCACCTACCTTGCGGTTCTTATTCCACATTGCAACACCGTCGCCTGAATCAGACAATAATGAGTTTTTGCGCAACATGCGTGCCGCCCATACCCATCCTACAATGTAGATGACTACACGAGCGATGAAGAAGCCAGGGCTTAAGAAACCACGCTTACCAGCAATGATCTCGTCATAGTTTTCATGACCTGGAACATTGATTCCTTCTACCATCCAGTGGAACATATGGTGAACATGACCTAGACCTAGTAGTGTGATAACCAAGATTACCAACAAAGGAATGATAATAGTAAAGGCTTGTGCCTCCATTAAGCGCAATAGACCAGCAGACCAACCTGCTTGGGCGATGTACTGAATACCCAAGAAGAACAACTGTCCTAGACCTAGACCCAAGAAGAAAATTGCCGCTACATATAGGGCACTCCAAGGGCGGTTTTGCTGTTGGTGATGTACGTGCTCAGCGTGTGCATCGTGTGCATCTGCGCCGTGTGCATCACCATGAGCTGCGTGTGCCTCTTCAGCATGCGCATCACCGTGAGCGGCGTGTGCATCTTCGCCGTGAGCATCGTGTGCTTCTTCAGCATGTGCATCGTGACCTGCATCCGCGTGCATTTCTGTAGCGTGTGCATCGTGTCCGTGATCCGCTTCGTGAGAAGATGATCCATTCAAGGCAAATCCAATGATCCAAAGGATGGCTCCTACTACAGTAAGGCCGATTGCCAGTTGTTTTGCTTTAGTTGTAAACTCAAACATTTCTCTTCAGCGGTTTTATTCTTGATCTTCTCTAAGTTTCACTACGTAACGAACAATCTTCCAACGCTCGTCGTACGTCAACTGTGATGCGTGTGATCCCATGATTCCTTTACCGTGCATGATGACATGGTACATAGATCCAGGAGTAATATCGCGGTCTTTGTAAGCAGGTACCCCTAAGATCTTCTCTTGTTGTACTAAATTACCATTACCATCACCTTTATCACCATGACAGTTCACACAGAATGTGGTATACAATTCTTTGCCTTCTGCCAATGCCTCCTCCGACATAAATGCCTCTGGCATCATCAATCCAGCCTTTGCTGCATCATAGCCTTCATTAGTGTTGGCATATTCGTATGGGTGGTAGCCACGTGGCACAGTTCCTTCAACAGGAAGCTGAGCGCTCAAACCATTCTCGAACTGGTATGCAGGTGCATACGTTTCAAGAGAAGGGCTCGTGTACATATCATCCATGTACGTGTAGCCTGGAGTCGATTTATCGAGGTTACAGCTCGCCATCATAGCGCCTGCAGCCAATAGTAAGAGTGTAGATAAACGCTTCATGCTTAGGCTTCGATTTTTGAGATTTCTAATGCACCCAATTCCTGAAGCTTTTTATTCAATTCAGCTTCATCACCTTCCAATTCTACTTCCATCAAGAAGTGATCATCGGTAGTACGTGGATCTGGGTTTTGTGCTTTAGCACCTGGGTAAAGTCCGTTTACAGCGAAGTATGACCAACACATCAAGTGTGCCGCGAAGAATACAGTCAACTCGAACATTACAGGAACAAACGATGGCATGTTTAGGAACCACATCGAATTCGGCTTACCGCCAATATTCTGTGGCCAATCCATGATCATAGTGTAGTACGTCAACCAAGAAGCGAAGAATAGCCCCGTCAAACCGTAGAAAAATGCTGCGGTACTCAAACGAGTTCTTTTCAGCCCCATGGCTTCATCCAACCCGTGAATAGGGAATGGTGAGTATACCTCACTAACGTGGAATCCGTTAGCACGTAGGTCTTTTACTGCGCTCAATACGACATCGTCGTCATTGAATAGCGCGCGAACGATTGGATTGTGTTTAGTGTGCCCCATGTTCGTCGTGGTGTTTTTTGAAGTTTTCACCTGAAGACTTCAAGATGGTTTTCAATT
>CAJXTR010000029.1 GCA_913060465.1 uncultured Cryomorphaceae bacterium
TTCTCATCTCAAAGGTAAGAACCCCTAGGCACTTTATCGACCTATGTCCACACGCAATCTCAAAGCAATTTTCACTGCGTTTTTCGCAGTGTTTTTCCTTAATAATCAAGCAAGTGCACAGTCTTTTAATGTGGACTCTGTATTGAATTCCATGACCTTCGAGGAAATGGTGGGCCAATTATTCATGGTGGCAGCCTACAGCAATAAAGACGAAGCACATTTTGCGGAGTTAGAAAAGCTCGTCCGCGAGTACCACATTGGAGGAGTTATTGTGATGCAAGGTGGTCCTGAGCGACAAAAAAAATTACTCAATAGACTGCAGGGTGCAGCGAAGGTGCCATTGTTGGTCGGTCAAGATGCGGAATGGGGACAAGCCATGCGTCTGGATAGCACCTATAAGTTTCCGACTTCGTTGACCGTAGGTGCCTCCGGGGGACTTGAGGATGCTTATGATCTGGGTGTAGCAATGGCTAGAGAGTGTAGTGCCGTTGGTGTGCATATGAGTTTTTCCCCTGTACTAGATGTGAATACGAATGCAGCTAATCCCATTATTGGAGCACGCTCTTTTGGCTCGAATCCAGAATTAGTAGATGCCTTGGGGCGTTCGGTTATTCGGGGGATTCAAGATGAAAACGTACTGGCCTGTGGTAAGCATTTTCCGGGCCATGGCGATACCCACCAAGATAGCCATAAGACGCTGCCAAAAGTAGACCGTACACTGGATGAGTTAGAGGAAGTAGAGTGGGTGCCCTTCAAAGGTGCTGTTGATCAGGGTGTTGCGGCATTAATGATTGCGCATTTGAATATCCCATCATTAGAGCCATCTGGTAAGCCTACCAGTCTCTCACGAACCGTGATTACAGATATTCTCAGAAATAAATGGGGTTATGAAGGGTTGGTCATTACCGATGCACTAAACATGAAAGGGGTTAGTGAATTTGCCCCTCCTGGAGCGCTTGAGTTGGCCGCCTTTGCTGCTGGTAACGATATTCTGTTGTTTCCCATGGATGTGCCTAAAGCGACTAAAGCATTCATAGAAGCTGCAGAGACCGACCATATAAGCGGGCGAGAATTGAAGATTCGGGTACGTCGTATTCTAGAGGCAAAGGCCGCATCTATGGCCTACAGCGACTGGAAAGACGCCAAGGCAGAACAACCTGCCGATATCATGGAATCGAACCATTCTGATTTTGAGCGATTGGATGAAAATCAACGCGTAAACTTTAACATCACACAGAGAGCGGCAACTTTATTGGAAAGTGGTTCGGCCTCGTTTCCAATCAAAAACCTTGAGCAAGACTTTTTGCACATCGCCATCGGCGATTTCGAATCGGCCGGTACGGTAAAGAACTACCTCGATCGCTACGTGGAGATGCGTCATCACCACGGAGTTGATCTAGACGATCGTGTATTGGCAACCTTTGATAGCTTCATTGTTTCCTTTCACCAGAATACTAAAAACCCATGGCAGCGGTACAAACTGAAGGACTATGAGGTGACTTTATTGAACCGATTAAAGGCCACAGGAAAGCCTGTATATGTTCTTCATTTTGCCAATCCTTACGGTGTGTTGAGCTATCCGGAAATGCACGAGCAAACTCGGGTGTTGATTCTCTATGAAAACAATGAATACGCCCAGCTTTTGGCGCCACAATTTTTGTTTGGTGCGCGGAAGACAAAAGGCAACTTGCCTGTGGATTTACGTCAGTGGGGCAAAGCTGGCGATGGTGAGCAAACGGAAGAGCTACTTCGCTTGAAGTACGGCATCCCTTTTGAGGTAGGCCTTGATGCGGGGCCTTTAAATCGTATCGATTCTACCGTAGAGCATGCCATTGCGGCAGGGGCAACGCCTGGTGCACAAGTATTAGTGGCTCGGGAAGGAACGGTAATCTATCAAAAATCCTTTGGTCATCATACCTATGGTGGTGCTGAAGTTCAATGGACGGACCTATACGATATCGCTTCGGTGACCAAGATTACAGCGACCCTTCCAGGGCTTATGAAATGGTACGAGAAACAACCCTTATTATTGAAGACTACACTAGGGAATCATACCAGTCGTTTAGACGGTTCTGGCAAGGAGCATCTAGTCTTTGAGGATGTGTTGGCGCATCAAAGTGGCTTACCGGCTTGGATTCCTTACTACACCAAGACCATTACTAATGATAGTGTGAAGTCGTACTGGTATTCCGACACGCCTGCACCAGGTTACGTAGAAATTCAAAATGGTATGTACTTACGTGCTGAGGTCAGGGATACCATGTTTTCCATATTGGCTAAAAGCGAAATGAAGGCGGCTGAATACCGCTATTCGGATCTTGGTTATTACCTGTTTCAGGAAATGCTTGAGGATAGATTTAACGAACCCTTGGACCAATGGGTGAAGAATACATTCTACACACCTTTAGGCGCGAAGCGACTTACCTACAATCCTTTAGAGGCTGGGTTTTCTTTGGAAGAAGTTGTGCCAACAGAGGAGGATAGGTATTGGCGCAATGCCACAGTTCACGGCCGTGTTCACGACATGGGCGCTGCAATGCTTGGTGGTGTTGCAGGACATGCGGGGTTGTTCGCCAACACGAATGATTTAGCCAAGATGATGCAGATGTATTTAAATGGCGGCTATTATGGTGGTGTTCGATATTTCCAATCTTCGACCATTGAAAAGTTCTCAAGTTGTGCCTTTTGCGAGTTGGATAACCGCCGTGGATTGGGCTTTGATCGCCCCCAATTACAGGATGGCCCGGGTCCAAGTTGTACTTGTGCATCTGATTTGAGTTTTGGTCACACAGGTTTTACAGGTACGATGGTTTGGATGGATCCAAAAGAAGATTTGCTATACATATTCTTAAGTAATCGGACCTTTCCTGATGGGGAGAACTGGAAACTAAGTACCTTAGACGTCCGAACAAACATTCAGGGTTATATCTACGATGCCCTGAGATAACCCTACCTGGAACATGAAAATTGGCGTAGTTTGTTACCCAACCTTTGGCGGCTCGGGCGTAGTCGCAACTGAATTGGGCATCCAAATGGCGAAAAAAGGCCATGAGGTTCATTTTATCACCTACAGCCAACCGGTCCGATTAGATATTCTCGAGGAAAACATCTTCTACCATGAGGTGAATGTTCACGACTATCCGTTGTTTGAATACCAGCCCTACGAGCTTGCTTTGAGCTCAAAAATGGTTGATACGGTCATTAATGAGGACCTCGATATACTCCACGTTCACTATGCCATTCCGCACGCCTACGCGGCGTACATGGCTAAGAAAATCTTGTTGGACGAGCATGGGAAATACATCCCGGTGGTAACGACACTCCATGGTACGGACATTACGCTTGTCGGGAAAAATCCTTCCTATAAGCCGGCCGTAACCTTTAGTATCAATAAAAGTGATGTGGTTACCTCGGTAAGTGAGAGCTTGCGCCAGGATACACTGAATTCCTTCGATATTAAAAAGCCTATCCAAGTCATTCCTAACTTCATAGACTTAAAGTTGTATCAAGGTGAGATCAACTGTCGACGTGCTCAAATTGCACCTGAAGGACAAAAAATAATCTCTCACATATCAAACATGCGAAAGGTCAAGCGTATACCTGATATCATAGAAGTCTTTGCGAAGATTCTAAAACATGAATCCGCGGTGTTGCTGATGATTGGGGATGGACCAGAACGCGAGCGCGCTGAGCAACAGGTACGTGCGCTTGGTATAAGTGATCACGTTAAATTCTTTGGGAAGACGAATGAAGTGCGTCGATTGCTCTGCATGAGCGATTTATTTTTACTCACCTCAGAAAGCGAAAGCTTCGGATTGGTTGCTCTAGAAGCCATGGCGGCACATGTGCCGGTCTTGTCAACAAACGCCGGTGGCATCCCGGAAGTGAATATTCACGGGAAAACAGGTTTCTTATCTAATGTGGGTGATACGGCAGCGATGGCGGAAAATGCATTGCAACTTCTCAAGGATGAAGACCAGCTTAAAGTCTTTAAGAAGAATGCCTATGCCCGTGCGCAGGAGTTTTGTGTAGATGCCATTGTCCCGTTGTATGAACGCGCTTATGAAGAGGCATTGGCGCAGCGCTTTTCTCAGTAAAATTCCGGTCGTAGATAAAGCTTACCTCAAAGATCTCGTCTCATTCGAGACAGATTCAAGTAGTGAGAATTGATTTGGGTACAGCTTAATTTGGTATCAAATACTTATAGCTGTTTAGCCGGTTTTTTAGGTTTAGCCACCAATTCTTTTCGTTTTGTAGCCCATAGATTGGAGTTTTTCCATGGCTTTATCCCGAACATTCCCTTGCAGAAGGATTTCACCATCCTTTACGGCTCCACCCACGCCGCAATGTTGTTTTAAGTCCTTGCCCAGCTCCTTAAGTTGCTGGTCGGTTCCTTCGAAACCGCGAATGATGACTACCTGCTTTCCGCCACGGCCTTTTTTCTCAAATAGGCATTCGAGCAATTGGTCTTCTGGAGCAATATCCTCATCGATTTCCTCAATAGGGGGTTCGAAATCTGGATTTGTACTAAAAACAAAGCCGCCTAAGTCCTCTAAATTGATTTTCTTTGGTTTGTTCTTTTTCCCCATGCGTATGAGCCTTTTAATTAGCAGTACTTCAAATCCAAAAGTAAAGGAGATCGTCCAATTATTGACGAAGGCGCGCGCACGAAAGCAAAATGGCTTGTGTGTCGTGGAAGGTGCTCGTGAAATCGAACGCGCTGTAGCTGCAAATTGGGTTCCTCGTGATCTTTGGTCCATACAAGGTGTAGAACATCCAGAATGGGGTTCGGAGTTTCGTAATCACTTTGAGGTAAACCAATTAGTCTTTGATAAAATTGCCTATCGAAGTGGTACGGAGGCTTTTGTGGCCACTTTTGAAACCCCGGAATACTCGTCTAATCACATTGACGAAGTCTTTCAAAAGGCAACATGTTTATTGATTGTTGAGGGAATAGAAAAGCCAGGGAATGCCGGAGCGCTCTTGAGAACCGCTGTTGCTGCAGGTGTCGATGCGGTGGTTATTGCCGATGGCGCATTGGATATTTACGGTCCTAATGTCATGCGCAATGCAACCGGTGCCGTTTTTGAACTACCGGTATTGTCAATGACTAATCAAGCTGTCCAGGACCAATTAGCCAAGAATGCTTTCCAAACCTACATCACGCACATGCATTCGAATGCCACGAATCTTTTTGATGTGCAATGGGGAGATAAATGCGCTATAGTGTTAGGTGAAGAGGCCCGGGGATTATCCTCTCAATGGCTCGACAAGGAATACAAGAATACGGTCATTCCCATGGAGGGAACGAATGTCGATAGTTTGAATGTAAGTGTTGCGGCTGCAGTGATGATGTACCACTGGAAGGCGAACCGATCGGTTTAAAAGAAGTACGGCTCGCAGAGCGAGCCGTACACCAAACCAATAAACCTAAGCTACCTAAATAGGTAGACTCAAATATACATAATCAAAACGGTAATGTGCCTCGATTGAGACTCGTTAATTTGACTTTTTTGTTGATTAAGATAAAAATACTAGAAAGGGCTGCCAACAATCGTCTCATTTGAGACCTTTCTGATTCTTCAAAGCTTCCCCTGTGGGACTGCCTGCAATGCCCAGTATATCCAATGGCTTCCCGCTAAATAACATCTTACCTCCATTAGCGCCTCCTTCAGGACCAATCTCTATTAGGTGATCTGCCCTAGCGATAACATCTAGGTCATGTTCAATGACGAGCACAGTGTGACCCATATCAACGAGTGCATCAAAGGCCTTGAGTAGTTTGTTGATATCATCAAAGTGAAGGCCGGTAGTCGGCTCATCAAAAAGAAAGAGGGTGTGGCCACTCTTATCTCCTTTAGATAAGAAGAACGCAAGTTTGACTCTTTGCGCTTCGCCACCGCTGAGCGTCGAACTACTTTGTCCCACTTGTGCATAGCCAAGCCCTACATCTTGCAAGGGCTGTAGCTTCTTGACAATCTTCTTTTGTTTGTGTTCCTTGAAAAAGGCAATTGCTTCATCAATGGTACTTTCGAGGATATCAGCAATGTTTTTGTCCTTGTAGGTGATTTCAAGGATTTCTGGTTTGAAACGTTTACCTCTGCAGCTCTCGCATGGCAAATGGACGTCCGCCATAAATTGCATTTCGATCGTCACTTCACCTTCACCTTTGCACGTGTCGCATCGCCCACCGTCGGTATTGAAACTAAAGTGTTTAGGCTTGTATCCTCTGATTTTAGCAAGTTCCGTACCCGCAAATAGGTTGCGGATGTCGTCGTAGGCTTTTAGGTAGGTGACTGGATTTGATCGGCTCGATTTTCCAATGGGGTTTTGATCGACCAATTCTACATGATCGATGTAATTGAGATCGCCTACAAGTTCTTTATGTACCCCCGGACGCTCACTTACCTCTTGGAAGTGCTTTTTGAGCGATGGATACAGTATCTTTTTAATGAGGGTGCTTTTACCGGAGCCACTAACTCCTGCCACTACACTAAATACACCTAGAGGAATTTCAACATCAATGTTTTTAAGGTTGTGGTGACGTGCCCCCTTGATCTCAATCCATCTCGATGGCGTTCGAAGTGATTGAGGAGTTAGAATGGATAAGGTGCCATTCAGGTATTTGGCCGTAAGTGAGTTTGGGTTTTGCAGTACTGACTCAGATTTGCCTACAGCAATAATTTCACCTCCTAAATTTCCTGCAGCTGGACCTATATCTATGAGGTAATCCGCAGCGTGCATGAAGGCTTCCTCATGCTCCACGACAACAACAGTGTTGCCCTTATCGCGCAAGGATTGAATGACCTTGATGAGCTGCTCCGCGTCTTTCGCATGTAGCCCAATACTGGGTTCGTCCAGAATGTATAGCGACCCTACAAGTGAAGAGCCTAAAGACGTGGCCAATTGAATCCGCTGGCTTTCGCCACCACTGAGTGTGCTTGAGACACGATTTAATGTTAAATAGGGTAGGCCTACATCAACCAAAAACCCGATGCGGCTATTGATTTCGATAAGAAGACGTTTAGCGATCTCCGCATCTTTTTCTTCAAGTACAAGGTTGTTAAAGTATTCCTGTAAATCGCCCAAGGGCATTTCCACGAGTTGATCGATGGAGGTGTTGCCAATTTTTACGTAGTTGGACTCAGGACGTAGTCGCTTGCCTGAACAAGTAGGACATTTAGTTCTACCTCGGTAGCGACTAAGCATAACGCGGAATTGGATCTTGTAGCTTTTGCTTTCTAAATGGGCAAAGAATGCATCCAACCCCTTAACTCCTTTGGTGCCTTCCCAAAGTAGTTTTTTCTGCTCCTCGGTTAGATCGATATAAGGACGGTGGATTGGAAAATTTAAATCGGCAACGCTTAGGATAAATTTTTCTTTCCAGCGCTTCATGGTTTCACCATGCCAAGGTGCTACGGCGCCTTCATAGACGCTAAGGTGAGGATTAGGAATGACTAGATCTTCATCGATGCCCATTATGCTACCAAAACCTTCACAGGTAGGGCAAGCCCCTACAGGGTTGTTGAAGGAAAATAAATCCGTTGAGGGCTCGGTAAAGGACATGCCGTCGAGCTCAAAAAGGTTATTAAAAACCACCGGTGGATTTCCATCGACTAAATCAATCCAGCATTCGCCGCGTCCCTCAAAGAATGCGGTTTGGATGGAATCTTGAAGGCGATGTAAGTTTTCTTCATCGTCATGGCGAACCACTGCACGATCGACGACCAAGTGAATTAAATCAGAATCATACGTGCCTGCCTCAATAACATCCTCAATGCGCTCTATGACTCCATCGATGGCGATGCGAACGAATCCTTGCTGCGACAAGATGCTCAAGTGTTGGAGCGTGGTTCGATCGGTGAAAGTTACCGGCGCAATAACCATGAATCGCTGTCCGTCCTCAAGACTGTGCAGGTAATTCACCACATCTTCGACTTGGTGTCTTTTAACTTCGTTTCCAGATATAGGGGAATAGGTCTTGCCAATTCTAGCAAAAAGCAACTTCAGGTAGTCATAAATCTCCGTGGTAGTACCTACGGTCGATCTGGGATTTCGGCTACTTACTTTTTGCTGTATAGCTACCGCTGGGGGAATACCCTTGATGGACTCTACTTTGGGTTTGTCGAGTTTTCCGAGGAATTGGCGGGCATAGGAACTTAAACTTTCCACATACCTGCGCTGTCCTTCTGCGAACAACGTGTCGAAGGCTAAAGAGGATTTTCCAGAGCCGCTCACCCCAGTGATGACCACCAATTCATTGCGTGGAATATCAACACTTACGCCTTTCAGGTTGTGGACTTCAGCGCGCTTTATTTCTATGAATTGGGTCATGGGCAAACAAGGATAAACAACAAAAGTAACCCATTACTTGTTTGCCAAAAACCGTTAAAGCGTTGAATTTTTGGAACGGTATTTGGGGAATTGGAGTATATTACACCCGTTAAACACGATTAAAGCATTGCCTATAGAAAGACTGCTACGCTAAATTTTTGATTTTATGCTGTTAAATCAGAGCGAGGACCACGTTCTAGTGGAACTCTACCGTAGCGGAAATGAGCGTGCTATTGAAGTGTTGATTCGAAGACACCAAAAACGCATTTTCTTACAGATTTATTCCAAAGTCCAAGACCAGGACGTTGCGGATGATTTGTTCCAAGAAACCTTTATTAAAATCATTAAGTCGCTCCGTAGATCAAACTATGAGGAGAAAGGTAAGTTCTTACCTTGGGCTATGCGTGTAGCAAACAACACAACGTTGGATTACTTCCGAAGAGAAGTGCGCAAAAAAGAAGTGCGTTCGACGGGTGAGTACACTGTATTTGATACCTATGGAGAAAGCGATCGTCCTATCGAAGCCGATTGGATTGAGGCGCAGATCGGTGAAGACCTAAAGAAGCTTATTTCTTACCTGCCTGAAGAACAGCGTCAAGTTTTGGAGCTAAGAATGTTTTGTGCCTACAGTTTCAAGGAAATAGCTGAAGAAACTGGGGTGAGCATTAATACTGCTTTGGGAAGAATGCGCTACGCCATTGGGAACATTCAGAAGCTCATGGTGCAGCACAACATAAGCCTGGAACAATAAATTTTTCTTTAGTCATACGAAGGGAGGAATCGGTGCGTTATGGATGTAATACTAACAGCAACACTATGGCGAAAACCTTACCCTACGAAAACTTGGACGTGGGAGCGTCTGAAAAAAGCATCCAAAACATTCTAGAATTCAGTAAAGCAACCGGTTACGTTGCGCTAGAGAATAGTCCAAAAGACCTTGAATTCTACTTCAAAAACTAAAAAAGCCCGCATCCGCGGGCTTTTTTTCTAATTCGCTACATCGGAGAAAAATTTCAACCGAAGTAATTGCAATTCTTGCTCGTCGTAATCATCTCCAAACTCTTCGAGGAGCTCTGCCATGCTTCCCTCTTCACATTCTTCGGTGAGGAAATCAAAGACCTCGTCGATGCTTTCTTCATCCATGATATCCTCGAGGTAATAATCGATGTTAATCTTGGTTCCACTAAAGACGATGCGCTCCATCTCTTCGATGAGCTGCCCCATTTTCAGACCCTTTGCACTGGCAATATCCTCTAGAGGTAGTTTGCGGTCGGTACTTTGAATGATATACACCTTTAGCGCACTCTTATTCGCTACGCTCTTAAATACCATGTCCTGTGGACGATCGATATCGTTCTCTTCCACATATTTTGCGATGGCATCTACAATGGAGTTTCCAAATTTCTTGGCTTTTCCTTCACCTACTCCCTGAATGTTCTTAAGTTCATCCAAGGTGCAAGGATAGACGGTTGCCATTTCACTCAGTGAATTCTCCGCGAAAACCGCATAAGGAGGAACGCCTTTGTTCTGGGCGATCTTTTTACGTAAATCCTTAAGTATGCTAAACAATGCGTCGTCCATTGCAACGACCTTCTTGGTATCGGCTGAGCCGCTGTTCAATGTGTTGTAGTCCAATTCTTTGCGCACCCGGAATGCTTTTGGAAGCTTACCGGTATTTCCTTTTTCAGTGACTTGGACCGTGCCATAGGACTCGATATTCTTTTCAAGGTAATGTCTGATAATACCTTGGCGAATGACCGCGCGTAGGTGGGTATCAGATTTATCCTTTTGCTTGCCCCAGCTTTCTAGTTGATCTGCATTGTTTTGCGAAAGAATTGCTGTCATTGAGCCACGAAGGATATTTACCACTTCAGTAGTCTTAAATTTCCCATGCGTTTCATTGATACAAGCAATCACATCAAGCAGCTCTTTGCTCGCATCGACCTTTTCACGCGGATGTCGACAGTTATCGCACATCTTTCCGCAATCGTCCTCATGAAAGTGTTCCCCGAAATAATGCAAGAGTACGCGGCGTCGGCAAATGGCAGCCTCGGCATACCCTGTTGCTTCTTCTAAAAGCTGGCGGCCAATCTCTTGCTCACTCACCGGCTTTTTGCTCAGGAACTTAGCGAGTCGCTCAATGTCCTTGATGTCAAAATAGGTGATACAGCTTCCATCACCCCCATCACGCCCAGCGCGACCAGTTTCTTGGTAGTAACTCTCAAGGCTCTTAGGCATGTCATAGTGCAACACAAAACGAACATCTGGTTTGTCAATTCCCATCCCAAAGGCAATGGTTGCAACAATGACATCGCAATCTTCATTGAGGAATGCATCTTGGTGTTTAACGCGTTTTGCGGCTTCTAGTCCGGCGTGGTAGGGCAATGCATTGATACCGTTTACAGCCAGTTGTTCCGCCAAGTCTTCTACCTTTTGACGTGAAAGACAATAGACGATTGCACTCTTGCCTTTGTTGGCACTGAGCAGTTTGATAATGTCGTGGTCGATGTCTCGCTTCGGACGAACTTCATAGTAAAGGTTAGGGCGGTTGAAACTGCTCAGATAAATAGCAGGATCCTCCATTCCTAAGGTCTTGATGATGTCGGCCTGAACCTTGGGAGTTGCAGTCGCCGTTAATGCGATAATAGGCTTACGCCCCAAGGCTTTAATGCTCTCTTTTATAGCACGATAATCTGGACGGAAATCATGTCCCCACTCTGAAATACAATGTGCTTCATCAATGGCAAAAAAGCTGATTTCGATCTGTTTCAACAACTCAATGTTACTGCCTTTATTCAAACTTTCAGGTGCGACATAAAGCATCTTGGTCAAGCCGGACTTCAAATCTGTATGTACCTGGTCCAATTCTTTTTTGGTCAAAGAACTGTTCAATACATGCGCGATGCCGTCGACTTCAGAATGTCCCCGAATGGCATCTACTTGATTCTTCATTAAAGCAATCAATGGGCTAACGACAATAGCCGTTCCAGACGCTGCTAGGGCAGGGAGTTGGTAACACATACTCTTTCCACCGCCCGTAGGCATGATAACAAAAGTATCTCTTCCACCACTGATACTCTCAATGATGGAACGCTGGTTTCCTTTAAAATCCGAAAAGCCGAAATGGTGTTTGAGCTGATGCTCCCAATTCGTTGACATACGCTGTTTGTCTTTGGGTTCTTTAAGATACGGGATTTTTCAGAGGATTTCGAAGGTACTAAAGATTGTTTTTCGGATTTTTGGCCACGGAAATTTTATGAACAAGGCAAAAGACAAGAATAGCATGAGCTTTATGGAGCACCTCGGTGAGCTCCGTTGGCATCTAATGCGCTCATCAGTAGTGGTTATCGTTTTTGCCATTGTTGCATTCGTTGGGAAAGAAATCATTTTTGATCAAATCATTTTTGGTCCTAAACAACCTCAATTTCCAACCTACAGGTTCTTTTGTTGGCTTTCGAGCTACGTTGGTGGCGATGTGTTTTGCTTTGATGAAGTTCCTTTTGAGCTATTAAATATGCGCATGAGCGGGCAGTTTCAGATGCACCTATGGGTGAGTATGATTGCTGGTCTAATCATCGCTTTCCCTTACGTTTTTTGGGAAATCTGGCGCTTTATTAAACCGGGATTGATCGAGAAGGAGCAAAAGAGCAGTCGCGGCGTTATTGGATTCACAACCTTGCTTTTTACTTTAGGAGTTCTGTTCGGGTATTACGTTATCGTGCCATTGAGTGTCCAATTCCTCGGTACCTATGCCGTAAGTGCTGAGGTGGTGAACAGAATTGACTTGACCTCTTACATCAGCATGGTAAGTTCAGTTACGTTGGCTACAGGATTATTGTTCCAATTACCCATTGCCGTATACTTTCTTTCCAAGGTTGGCGTTGTAACTCCAGCACTCTTGAAAAACTATAGACGCCACGCCATTGTCGGAATACTTTTACTGAGCGCAATCATTACCCCGCCGGACATTGCGTCCCAGGTTTTGGTTACCCTGCCTGTTTTGGTGTTGTACCAGATCAGTATTGTGGTGAGTAGAAGAGTATTAAAAGGCAAGTCCGCTCAAAAATGAAGCTAGAAGCACAACATATCGTCAAAAAGTACCGTTCGAGAACGGTGGTTAATGATGTGAGTTTCGAAGTAAATCAGGGCGAGATTGTGGGGCTGTTAGGGCCGAATGGTGCTGGGAAGACTACGAGTTTTTACACGGTGGTTGGACTTATTCGCCCATTCAGCGGTCACGTATTGCTCGATGGAACGCCCATTGAGAAGATGCCGATGTATAAGCGCGCTCAGATGGGTATTGGCTACTTGGCACAGGAAGCGTCAGTTTTTAGAAAACTCAGTGTTGAGGACAATATAAAAGGGGTATTGGAGATGACCCGATTGACGAAATCGGAACAGGCGGATCGATTGGAAGAGCTGCTCAACGAGTTTGGACTTCAGCACATCCGCACCACCCGTGGCGACTTACTCAGCGGAGGAGAGCGTCGTCGTACAGAGATCGCGCGTGCCTTAGCAACGAAGCCAAAGTTTATTTTGTTGGATGAGCCTTTCGCTGGAGTCGATCCTATTGCCGTTGAAGACATTCAGAGCATCGTTGCGGGACTGAAAAAGAAGAATATTGGTATTCTTATCACTGACCATAACGTACAGGAGACACTGGCCATTACGGATCGAACGTATCTCATGTTCGAGGGTAAAATCTTGAAAAGTGGAACCGCAGAGGAATTGGCAGCTGACGAACAGGTACGCAAGGTGTATTTGGGTCAGAACTTCGAGCTTAGAGCGCGCAAATAATTCTTAACTCTTACTGATAGTGGCGGTTTTGGCACTCTTGGTGCCATGCCTTCGTAGTTCTTTAGGATAGGGGCGAATCGTTCTAACGCTGCCGTGTATAACGGGAGGTCGTAGTTGTTCATGGTTGACCAAATGGCCCCTGGCTCTACCGATTTCTTCCCGCCCTTATTGTGGTGCTCGGCTTGGGTGTTTTTCCAACCTAGTATGGTTCCGAAATATGCTATTGATGCGGCATAATGTTCGGTGAAGCCAACAGCGTCTAATCGATCAAAATTCTTTAATGCCTTGTCTAATACAGTAGGGTCCTTTAAGAATTCCTTTTGGTTTAGGTAGCCGCTTAAAAAGGCGGTTTGTCGATTGTTGCTCTGTACCAGTTTTGTGAAATCCTCGGGCGATTCGATGCCTTCCATCAGCTTAGCATGTTTTTCATTCATGCGTTTGCTGTAATGATTGTAGTGGCTCATGCTGCGCGCTATAGGTTCGCGCATTAGTGTCATTACTAGGGCGTCCGATTCCACAACGACAGGGCGTAAAGGGAAATGACCGTAGATGCATTTGATTTTTGGGTCAGCCAAGGCATCGGCTAACCTTTGGTCTAGATTTTCATGGCTGTAGATGCCAATACGCTCGCTTTCCTTGTAGTTGGATTCCAATAAAAGACGCAAGGATGTTCCCGCGGTCTTTGGGATGTGGATAAAAACGAGTTTCTTTGACTTTGACATTGGCTCGAAAATACGTGTTAAAAAGCAAAGTACACACACCCGTTTTTATTCTCGGTATGCACCGCAGCGGTACCACCATGGTTGCCGAAGCGATGAATACTGCAGGTGTCTATGCTGGAGCCATTTGCGATCATAATCGGGAGCCGCTTTATGCCATTGACTTAAATGAACGCATGCTAGCAAATGCTGAGGGGAGCTGGTGGCAGCCGCCCGCCCAAAAGGTTTTGTTCGCTGCAATGGAAGATTTTGAGCCGGCATTAGATGTTGCGGCGCTCTATGGGGCACACCTCAAAAGCGCTAATGGGAAAATTTGGCGCCAGCGCATGCAGTACAACGGTCCATGGTTAGTCAAGGATCCGCGCTTATGTCTGACTCTTCCGTGGTGGTTGAAGAGATTCCCAAAAGCCAAGGTTATTTGGGTGTTGCGGAATGAAGAATCGGTCGCTCAAAGTCTTTTGCGCAGGCAAGAGAAACAGGATGAAGCCTACAGTGCCTTGAGCCACGATGATGCCATCGCTTTGTGTCGTGCCTACAATGAGCAGGCGGCTGCCACGTTGAAACAATCAGGTATTGATTACCGCGCGGTCAACTACGAAGATTTAACCAGTGCGGATAAGGCCCTTCAGCGCAAGACGTGGTTTGGGTTGTACCAATACGCGGATGTTCGCCCGGGTAAGATGACCGGCTTTGCCCCGCGTCGCAAGTATGATGGGATGGGGGAGCCCAAGGAATTGGACCATCAGCAAACACAGTCTTTACCCACCGACGGTCCATTGGTGAGTGTGATCGTTCCGAACTACAATCACGCGGCATTTTTAGATCAGAGAATTGGATCCATCTTAAACCAAAGCTACACGAACATCGAAGTCCTTCTGATGGACGACTGCTCTCCGGACAACAGCCGAGACGTATTGCTACGTTGGGCAGAAAAAGACGAGCGAATCACCACATTGTTCAATGAGACAAATTCCGGCAGCCCTTTCGCGCAATGGGAAAAAGGCGCCAAATGGGCGAAGGGAAAATACCTCTGGATTGCCGAAAGCGACGATTATGCTGCTGAAGATATGCTCGCTTTGCATGTGCAAGCACTCGAATCCAACGACCGCGCTGTGCTCGCCTACAGCCACAGCCACATGGTGGACGAACACGGCCAATTCCTGCGCGACTTCAAAGAAGATTACGGCTTCATCTTTGGCGATGCTTCCAAATGGTCACGCGATTTTACCTGCTCAGGCAAGGAGGAAGTGGCCCGCACCATGGTCTTTTCGAACACCATACCCAACGCCAGCGGCGCATTGATACGCAAGAGTGCGTTCGATCAGGTTGGAGCGCCCGAAACGACTTGGCGTTTAAATGGAGACTGGCTTTTCTATGCCCAATTACTTCAACTGGGAGACCTCGCATTTTTTGCCACCCCTCGAAATTTCTTCCGCTTTCATACCCAAACCCAACGCAGTCGAGCCATTGCCAGCTACGAAGCCTTCGACGAAATTTTGGCCATGTACCAAATCTTCGAAGACCGACAATGGACCACTCCAGAAATCCTTGCTGCCGCCCGCAGCCAAGTAGCCATGTGGTGGGCCGGCAATGTGTTCTCCATGCGCTGGACCTTCAACGTCCTTCGCAACAACCTACGCCTCTACCGAACCTTCCGCCGCCACCGCTCTGGCCTCTCACTCTACCTTTTTAAGAGCGCCCTCATCAAAAGCACCGGCGGCTTCATCAAAGCCCTTGGCCTTAAGAAGCCCGTCAAGAAATTAGCGGCTAAATTGTTCCCTAAAACCTTCTTCCCTTACTAGATGAAAATCTCTGTGATCATACCAGCCTATAATGCGGGGGCAACGCTTCGCGAAGCGTTGGATTCTGTGCAAGCCCAGAACCACGCCCCGCACGAAGTGATCGTGGTGGACGACGGTTCTAGTGATGATACAGCGGAAATCGCACGTTCTTACCAGGAGGTGCTGCCGCTCGTGTTGGTGCAACAGGCTAATGCAGGTTTAGGCGCGGCGCGCAATGCGGGGATAGAGAAAGCGACCGGAGAGGCTTGGGCGTTTTTGGATGCGGACGATGTATGGGGCGCGAACAAATTAGGCATTGCGGAGCGCTATTTAGAGAAATTCCCATCGGTGCAATGGTTTTACACACCCATTTTTGAATGGAGTCCTGGGGATGCTGGGGCGAGGATGCGTGAGCGCGCTTGTCCAAAGATTCGAACCGTGGAAG
>CAJXTR010000030.1 GCA_913060465.1 uncultured Cryomorphaceae bacterium
AAAAAACCCCAGCTCGCATCGCGAGCCGGGGCTTTTCTCATTCTGAGGTTCCGAGCGGACTCGAACCGCTGTAGCTGGTTTTGCAGACCAGTGCCTAGCCACTCGGCCACGGAACCTTAGGGAGGCCAAAAATAATGGAAAAATCCGAACGGCCTCGAGTTTTTTATTTGCTATCGTTCGGCGGTAAAGGTCAGTGCCACGCGTTCAACATCGCCGTTGATTGGCGGGTTGAGTTTGGCGACATTTACCCACGCTTTTTCTACCGAAGGATGTTCGTTCATGATGCGGTCAATCATGCGCTGACAAACCACTTCAAGAAGCTTGGCGCGTTTAGCCATTTCTTCCTTAGCGATGGCGTTCAAGGCGACGTAATCAACAGTATCTACCAACTCATCTGAGGCAACTGAAGCGCTGAGGTCTGCCCAAACGCTGATGTTGACTTCATAGTGAGAGCCTATGATGGCCTCTTCGCCCATACACCCATGGTTGGTGTAGATGCGAATGCCGTGAACGTCGATCTGGTGCATTGCTGCCATTAGCCTAGTGTTTCAATAGCTGCACTCATACGAGCGAGAACTTCTTCTTTTCCGAGCACCTCACAAATAGTAAACATGGATGGACCCATACCCTTTCCAGTTACAGCAAGGCGGAACGACGGGCCTACTTTTCCAAAACCCAGCTCCTTTTCAGCGAGGTAGTCTTTGAAGGCGGTTTCGATGTTTGCCTCAGTGAAATCAGCTAAAGCCGCGAAGCGCTCCGACAAATCTTGAATCATTGCAGGGCTTTCAGCGGTCCACTTTTTCGAAGCAGTTTTCTCATCGTATTCAGTCGGACGCTCGAATAAGAACATTCCCTCTGTTACCAAATCTTGCGGGAAGGTGGCGCGCTCGCTCATCATCATTGCGATGGTGCCGAGGTATTGCTCATTGCAGCTGAGTCCGCGAGCATCAAGTTGTGCTTTGAGGTCTTTGGCTAGTGCCGCTTCGCCTTGGCTGCGCAAGTAAAGTTGGTTGAACCATTTGCCCTTTTCGAAATCAAACTTGGCGCCCGATTTTGAAACCTTGCTCAAATCAAAGGCGTCGACCAATCCTTGCAAGTCGAAAATCTCTTGCTCCGTACCTGGGTTCCAGCCGAGGAGAGCCAACATGTTGATGAAGGCATCTGGGTAGAATCCAAACTCACGGTAGCCGCTAGCGGTTTCGCCGGTTTCTTCGTTGTTCCAGTCAATAGGGAAAACAGGGAACCCAAGACGATCTCCATCGCGCTTGCTTAGTTTTCCTGGACCATCTGGCTTTAGAAGAAGTGGAAGGTGCGCAAAAACAGGACGCTCCCAACCAAAAGCTTCATACAGCATCACGTGAAGTGGCGCAGAAGGCAACCACTCCTCACCACGAATAACGTGGGTGATGTCCATCAAGTGGTCGTCCACGATGTTGGCGAGGTGGTAGGTTGGCATACCGTCGGACTTGAAGAGCACCTTGTCGTCCATGTTGTTGGTGTTCACGCTTACCCAACCGCGAATGGTATCTTCAAAACGAACCTCGTGATCGCGCGGAAGTTTGATGCGCACGACGTACGGTTCACCAGCAGCAATTTTTGCCTCAACCTCCTCTTTTGGAAGGGTCAAGGAGTTTTTCATGTTGCCACGAGTGATGTAGTTGTATTGCCAGTTCGCAGCGCCAGCATCTTTGGCGAGTTGGCGCATAGTGTCCAATTCTTCTGCGCTGTCGAACGCGATATACGCTTTGTCGTTGTCCAAAAGTTGGTCAACGTACTGACGGTACATTGGCTTGCGCTCGCTTTGGCGGTAGGGACCGTTACCACGATCTTCTCCACCAATACCTTCATCGGGTGAGATGCCGCACCAGGCCAGTGCTTCGATAATGTATTTTTCGGCACCAGGAACAAAGCGGGTTTGGTCCGTATCTTCAATGCGAAGAAGGAAGTCACCGCCGTGTTTTTTGGCGAATAAATAGTTGTACAATGCCGTACGAACCCCACCTATGTGAAGGGGTCCGGTTGGGGACGGTGCGAATCGGACACGAACTTTTGAGCTCATTGAATCATCATTATAATTGGCGCAAAGGTACAATCGGCTAAACCATTAGGAAACACTAACTTTGTTTAGATAAAAAACACATCAAATATGTACCCAGAAGAACTAATTGCACCCATGCGCGCTGAGCTAGCGAACAGCGGCTACACTGAAACGAAGACTGCAGAAGAAGTAAATTCAGCGATCAATGCTGATGGAACAACCTTTGTTGTAGTTAATTCCGTTTGTGGTTGTGCGGCAGGATCGGCGCGTCCAGCAGCAATGGCGGTAGCTAAATCTGAGGTAAAACCAGATAGAATGATTACCGTTTTTGCAGGAAACGATGTTGAGGCTGTGAATGAAGCCCGCAAATTAATGTTGCCGTTCCCTCCATCTTCACCTTCTATGGCGTTGTTTAAAAATGGAGAGCTGGTGCATATGGTTGAGCGTCACCACATTGAAGGCCGCACCGCGCAAATGATCGCAGGCAATCTATTGGGCGCTTTCGAAGAGCACTGCAAATAACCTATCAATAAGCATATATGGACCACCAAAACCTTCACATAGAAACACTCGCCATTCATGGTGGGCAAGAACCAGATCCGACCACGGGAGCAGTTATGCCTCCGATCTACCAAACCTCAACCTATGCTCAGGAATATCCGGGCAAGCATAAGGGGTTTGAATACAGCCGCAGCCAGAACCCAACCCGCTATGCACTAGAACGTGCCATCGCAAGTATGGAGGGCGGAACGCACGGTGCAGCTTTTGGCTCAGGTTTGGCCGCTATTGATTGTATGCTCAAATTCTTGAGCCCAGGGGATGAAGTGGTTGCTTGTAACGACCTATATGGCGGAACATACCGCCTTTTCACAAAGGTGTTCTCAAACTACGGCATCAAGTTCACCTTCGTGGACATGAGTAATGCGGCCTGGGAAGAGCACATGAGCGCATCAACTAAAATGGTTTGGATGGAAACCCCAACCAACCCGATGTTGAATGTTTTGGACATTGAAGCAGCGGCAAAAATTGCCAAGTCACATGGAGCGTTGTTTGTCGTAGACAACACTTTTGCAACGCCATACCTCCAACGCCCACTCGACTTGGGTGCGGACGTGGTCATGCACAGCGGAACAAAATACTTGGGAGGACACAGTGATGTAGTCTTGGGATTGCTCGCTACGAAGGATGAAGCAATTGCTGAAAAAATCTACTTCATTCAGAATGCATCCGGCGCCATCTTGGGCCCTATGGACAGCTTCATCGCTTTGCGCGGGATTAAAACGCTTCACGTACGCATGGATCGCCATTGTGAAAATGGTGAGGCGGTGGCCAATTATTTGAGCACCCACCCTGCTGTTGACAAGGTATACTGGCCGGGCCTTGAAGGCCATAATGGACACGAAGTAGCCAAGCGTCAAATGAAAAAGTTTGGCGGAATGGTTAGTTTTACGGTTAAGGGTGCTGGTTTTGAGAAGACCGCAGATGTGGTTAGCGCAATGAAGGTATTTACCCTTGCAGAAAGCCTTGGTGGTGTTGAAAGTTTGGCTGGACACCCAGCCTCCATGACGCACGCATCCATACCAAAGGAGGAGCGCGAAAAAGTTGGTGTCACCGATAACCTAGTTCGCCTTTCGGTAGGAATTGAACACGTAGAAGATTTGCTTGCCGACCTTGCGCAAGCATTAGACAGATAATTATGAATAGCAAGTTTGCAGTAATTGGCCTCGGGGTTTTTGGATCAGCGATTGCCAGAAAGTTAGCAGAGCGTGGCGCAGATGTTATGGCCATTGATGAAAGCGCGGACAAGGTGCAGAGTATCGCCAATGATGTCGCCTTCGCCGTTAGCCTTGATGCCACTAACAAGCACGCATTGGAAGCTCAGAATCTAGCAGATATGGACGCTGTGGTTGTGAGTATCGGCTCTAGTTTCCAAGAGATGCTATTGTGTGTGTTCCAATTACAAGCGCTTGGGGTAAAGCAAATCATTGCACGTGCCCAAGGCCCTGTGCAACGTGAAATCCTCACTAAAATGGGGGTTCACAACGTGCTAAGTCCTGAACAAGAGGTTGCAAACAACGTTGCGGAACAACTCACCAACCCTGGTGTTTTGATGTGTGTAAACTTGCCTGATGAGCACGAGATTATTGAGGTCGCCGCCCCGAAGAAATTGGTGGGTAGGACCCTTCAGGACATAGGACTTCGCAACAAATACAACATCAATCTAGTCACCATCTTGAAGAAGGAAGAAGATGGGCACCACATTAAAGGTGTTCCCGGTCCGGACACGGTGATCGGTGAGGGAGATGTTATCATGATTTTCGGATTGACTAAAGATGTAAACCGATTCATCGAAATCAACGCTTAAGATGAGTTTGGGACGCCTCATAATTACCGGTGTTAGTTCCGGAATAGGCAAGGCGTTAGCAGAAGAAGCCCTAGCCGCTGGTTGGGAGGTAGACGGTATTGGACGCAATTCTTGCGAAGCCATTGATCGCCATGAAAATGGCACGTTTTTTCAATCGGACCTAAGCACTACGAACGGAGTAGAAACCGTGCCTCTTCGAGCCGCATCAACGGGCCCAACCATTCTTATAAACAATGCGGGCACTATCGGTCCCATCGAGAGTACGGCGAATTTGCAGACAGAGGAGTTGCAGTACTGCATGCAGCTCAACGTACTGGCGCCCATGCGCTTAACTGCACGATTCTTACAAGAAGTCTCTGGAGAAAAGCAAGTGTACTTTACGGGTTCTGGGGCGGCCAATTACCCGATCGAAGGTTGGGCAGCCTATTGTGCTTCGAAAGCTGCCGTTCATCAATACGCTGAGGTCGCTGCAAAAGAGCACCCAACCATTCGCATTCACGCCTTCCGTCCAGGTAAAGTTGATACGCCCATGCAAGGGGTTATTCGAAATTCCAGCGCGGCGGCATTTGCAGATAAAGCGCATTTTGTTGAGGCCTACGAGCAAGGTGAATTAGTCAAGCCAGAACACGTCGCTCAAAAGCTCTTACAGGTCTTTGTGGCAGATAGAGAAATCCCCGTTATTTTTAGCACTTCAAACATTTAAGCATGAAAGCAAAATCCCTAATCCTCGGACTATTCGCAATGTCTATCGTTGCATGTAATACAGAGCCCACACCATCGGAAGTTTTTCTACGTGACGAGCTTTTAGGCGAATGGACCGTAAGTCAAGTGGCTTACAGCGGCGAAATGCCGAACCCGCTCAACCCAAACGCTTTGATGCAGTTCACGGGAATAGGAAGCCAGCTTTATGGCAAAGTCAACCTCTACGAAATGCCGGATACAGGAAATTTGCACGTGGAGTTTATCGCCAGCTTGAACACCATTCAGGTGCCGGTTAGTTTGATAAGCAGCGGAACTTGGACGCTGAGTAATGCTGATAGTGTTCTGATCATGGACAACGATAGCGTTAGTTATTCGTTTGTGATGAAAAGCGGATTACCTACAGAGCAGGTATGGACCACATCGTTCATGCAAATCCCAGCAGATAGTAGCTACTGGGCAGATATTGATTTAGAGCTTACCCTGATTAAATAGAAAATGGCAAGAGTACTTACCGGTATACAGAGTTCTGGAAGACAACACTTGGGCAACATTTTAGGTGCCATTCGACCTGCAATTGCAATGAGTAATGACCCTAAAAATGAAGCGTATTTATTCATCGCAGATTTGCACAGCCTAACCACCGTGAAAGACGCGGCGGTACGTCGTGAAAACCTATTGGCCACTGCGGCAGCTTGGTTGGCCTGTGGTCTCGACCCACAAAAAGTAGTCTTCTACGCCCAAAGCGATTTGCCGGAGTGTACAGAACTTACTTGGTATTTGAACTGCTTCACGCCATATCCGATGTTGGCAAATGCGCACAGCTTCAAGGATAAAAGCGATAACCTCAGTGATGTAAATGCTGGGCTTTTCGACTATCCGGTATTGATGGCATCGGACATCTTATTGTACGACGCACATATTGTTCCGGTGGGTAAGGATCAAAAGCAGCACCTTGAAATTACTCGAGACCTTGCGAGTACATTCAACCACCGCTACGGGGAAACCTTTGTCGTGCCTGAAGCGAGCATTTCAGAATCTGTGATGACCATACCGGGTACTGACGGCCGTAAGATGAGTAAAAGCTACGGCAACGTGATCGATGTGTTTTTGCCGAAAAAACAACTCAAGAAACAAGTGATGAGCATTGTAACGGATTCGACCCCGTTAGAAGATCCAAAGGATCCTGAGTCCTGCCATGTTTTTGCGATCTATAAGCTGTTAGCCAGCGCTGAGCAGACGGAGGCTTTAGCCGCTCAATACCGCGGTGGAAACTTCGGTTACGGACACGCAAAGACAGCCCTGTTAGAGCTCATTTTGGAAGAGTTTGGTGAAGCACGAGAGAAGTTTGACCACTATATGGCCAACCCCGACGAGGTTGCAGCGGCGCTTAAGGTTGGTGCAGAGAAGGCTCGTCCAATTGCACAAGCAACCATTTCTCGCGTTCGCGAAAAGCTCGGATTCTAATTCCAGATAAAGTTGATGCTTTGACGCGCTCCTGCTTGTGTGGCAGTCAAAACGTACTTTCCGGAGGCAATCTGCAGTGCTCCTAAATCAATAGTGTTTGCCCCCGCCTTTGTTGGCACTTCGGTGCTCAGGATCAACCTTCCGTTGGTATCATATATCTCGAAGGTGGTCATGCCCTGAAGCACACTTTGAATCTGTACGATAAGTTTTCCGTGGCTTGGATTAGGGGAAACTAGTAGGCCCAAGTTTTCACCATAGTTAGATTCCAAAACACTCAACCCACTAGTACGCACGAGACCCACCTTAAAGATGGTTGGGGATGCAGTACTATTATTGGTCATTCCTCCGAAGAAGATGTTGGCTCCAGGCGAGTTGATTCCACCAAAGATGTGGCCCACCCAAGTGGTATCGGTTCCCAAAGAATCGGCCAAGAAGATTTCGCCAGTTGAGGCCAAATCATCTGTTGGGAAAAATTCAGCCCCAGCACCAAGCAATCCTGGCATCTCTGTTGAAGAGTATGATTCGCTATAGGATCCGTTACGCTTTTCAACGATACCGATGGTCTTCACGAACGGGATGTCGTTATCCTGGGTTAAGGTTCCGTTGTCGTAGTAATACTGAGCGATTCCGCCGAAGAATACGGTGTACATAGCGGACTGATTTTCGCCGTAGAGCGATACAGATGGACAGTGGTAATGGTTGAGGTATTGTGAGAATCCTGGAACCGGGTAAATCCCTGTATCGCGAACCTCAACTGCATTGAGGTAAGGCAAGTTTGCTGTTTGATTTTTTTGAAAAACCCCGGACCATGCGTTGAAATAAGTCTCTGTTCCATCGGTCATGTAAGTGACATTATAATCGCGACGGTGCAGTTCGTTTGAATCGACAATAGCAGTGCCTTTTGAATAACTCAGGTTAGGGAAAGTTCCGCTAACGGTGAATGGCAATACCTGCTCCGTGTAGGCTTGGGTAAAGGTGTTGTGGCCCATGGGGTTGTACTGACCATCAAACCTGTGGCCACCGACGAGGTAGAAAGATCCATCAAGGTGCATGAGCTTACCTCCAGTAACAGCAAAATCCTCATCATTAAACGAAACAAATGTGGTGCTATCTAACGTACCGCTTTGGACTACATCATCAATAGTCGACGGAACATCTATAACGGTAAGCATCGGGTGCGTAATATGAACGGAGGAAGCATCTAAGCCGTAGCCGCCGAGGAAGTAAAGGTAATTTCCTACTTGAGCGAAGTTGGGGTTCGTGCTGGAGAGTTGCGCCACCAAAGTATCGTTGCTTAAGCCGCTTAAAGGAGCGGAATGATAGGTTTTTGCAACCGGGTCGATGACGTAGATGTTTATGTTATGACCCGCGGCATTGAATGCTTGCCAAGGCTGACGTTGGTGCAGCCCATCGATACGTCCACCAATGATTAACCATTTGCCATTATGCTGTGCGGCAGCATAAGATTGCATCCCTGGAAGATTGGTTATAGAAACGGGTTCTAGGACGATATCAAAGGGAAAGGTACTTTGAGCAAAAGCAAAAGAGCTCAATAAAAAAGCGAAGGCAAATGTTAAATTCTTCATGGCCATAGGATTATGTGTGCTAAAATAGTCGGACCATTGTTCGGGAGTAGTGATAAATGTTACTTTAGCCCCGTGAAGCTGCTAAGTTATATACATCACCTTTGGTACTATGTGGTTGCACTGGTGACCATTCTTGTGTTGTTGCCTGCACTTTTGTGGACGGCGCGCCCAGGAGGGAACTACAAGCATTTTTTTGCAGTGGGTAAGGTTTGGTCTTGGATGTATTTACTCCTGATGGGGGTTTGGCCACGTCCGGGCAAGTACAAAATTCAACACGACGGCCCTGTTGTGCTCTCGCCGAACCACGCTTCAGATCTCGATATTCCGCTGACCTTTTTAGCATCGCCTACGCCGGTTGTTTTTATGGGAAAGGCCGAGTTGTTAAAGCTTCCATTATTTGGGTATTTTTTCAAGCAAACCTCAATTCCAGTGGACCGCAGTTCGTTTAGTGGTCGCAAACAGGCACTTATTGATGCGGATCAAAAAATCAAAGAGGGCTACAGCGTTTGTATTTATCCAGAAGGAGGAATTCCACCGCAGAGCTATCTATTGCGCGGTTTTAAGGCGGGCGCTTTTAAGTTGGCTGCAGAGAATAATGTCCCTGTTTTATTGATGAGTATTTATCAGAGTAAGTTCCGATTAGGCGATTGGGGCGAGCGCTCGAGTTTTGGACCTGTGGACACGAAAGTATTGGGCGAATTTTGGCCCAACCAAGAATTGGACAACCCAATACAGGAACTCAGCGATCGCTGTTATGTAGCACTTGCAACGGACCTAAAAAATAACGGCCATACCGGTAAACTTGCCTTACCTTTGGAGCAGTAGAAAACGCACCATGGAAATTTCTAAGGAACAAATCAAACACTTGGCCCACCTCAGCCGTCTTGAACTCTCAGATGCAGAGCTCGATAGCATGCAGGGAGATATGACTAAGATTTTAGGTTTTGTCGCTAAGATTGAGGCGCTCGATTTGGATGGCGTTGCACCGCTCACTCAGATGAGTAAGCATGTTGATGTAATGCGCGAAGATGAAGTGGCCAACATGATTTCCAAAGAGGAAGCGCTAAAGAACGCTCCCGACGCAAACTCTGACTATTTCCGCGTGCCCAAGTTTGGGAAGAAGGTTTAAACCTTTACCTTTTTTGGGCGTTAGCTGACAAACGCCATCAAAGCACATGAAAATTACTATCATACAAGGCGGCCCACGTAAGGCGGGGAACACGCCTAAAGTCGCATCGTTTATCGCTAAGGTTTTACAGGAAAATCCCATGGTTAGCCAAGTAAACTACCTTGATATCAATACGTATAATTTTCCGGTTTTCGGAACCGAATCACCCGATGCAGAAGACCTCGAATCTTTTCGCGATGCCCTGTTGTCCGCGGACGGTATTCTTGTGGTACTCCCTGAATACAATGGCCGAGTTCCGGGTGCGCTGAAGAATACATTAGACTTTTTTAGACCGGAATACGCGAAGAAACCTATGGGCGCAATCACGGTAAGTTCAGGTCCTTTTGGTGGTATAAATGCGCTTCACGACTTCCAGGCATGGATGATGTACGTCGGGGCGGTGCCATTATCAACGAAGTTATTAGTGAGCAACGTGGGGAGCTTGTTTGATGAGAACGGCGAACCACAAGAGTTCCACTTCAATAAGAATTATCCGGAATACCTCAGCGACTTTCTCTGGTTGGTTGAGAAAATCAGCGCATAAACGGTGGCCACCCAGCCACAATCCATACAGCACTGTAGGAGTTGGTTTAACGACCAAGGCTGGTCACCCTTTACCTTTCAATTACAAGCCTGGAGCGCGCTTCTTAGCGGCGAAAGCGGTATAGTAAATGCGCCTACAGGTAGCGGCAAGACGTATTCGTTGTTGTTGCCGGCTGTGGCTAGAGGGCTGCACGAGGAGAGCTCCGGGTGCCAATTAATCTGGATCACCCCCATCCGTGCTTTAGCAAAGGAAATAGAGCAGAGTGCACAGCGTGCTATTCAAGGCATGGGCAGTGATTGGCGCGTGGAAATCCGCACGGGAGACACTTCCCAGAAGATCAAGCAACGCCAGAAAAAGGAGCTACCTGAAATCCTCATCACCACCCCGGAGAGCATCCACGTCATGTTCACTCAAAAAGGACATGAGAAGCTGTTCAAGAATCTAAAAGCAGTAGTCTTGGACGAGTGGCACGAGCTTATGGGTAGTAAGCGCGCTGTTCAGTGCGAGCTTTTTCTTTCTCGGTTCCGAGCGCTTAATCCAAGCATGCAAACTTGGGGAATCAGTGCAACCATCGGGAACATGGAAGAAAGCATGGAAGTGCTCTTAGGCCCTACGTTGGCTGAACGAGGTCAATGGGTGGTGGCAGATATCAATAAGGATTTGGTAGTTGAAGCCGTCCTTCCTGAAGAGGTGGAGACCTTGCCTTGGGCAGGACACCTCGGTATTCGATTACTCGACCAAGTAGTGCCCCTCATCTACGAAAACAACAGCACGCTGATTTTCACCAATACTAGAGCACAAGCAGAGATTTGGTTTCAAAAACTTTTGGAGACGGACCCTAGCCTGGCTGGAGTTCTTGCAATGCACCACAGTGCCATTTCAAAGGAGATGCGCTCTTGGGTGGAAGAAGCACTTTACGATGGTCGCCTTCGCGCGGTAGTATGTACATCATCTCTTGATTTGGGCGTCGATTTTCGCCCCGTCGATTGTGTCATTCAAATAGGATCGCCAAAAGGAGTGAGCCGATTCGTCCAGCGTGCGGGCCGAAGCGGACACCGCCCAGGGGCAACATCCAAAATACATTTCGTCCCCACGCACAGCCTCGAACTCATAGAGTGCGCCGCCCTGAGAAAGGCGATAAGCACGCATACGCATGAAGATAGAATGCCTTATTTGAGAAGCTTCGATGTTCTCATTCAATACTTGGTGACTCGAGCCGTTGGTGGTGGGTTCTATCCAGATGAACTTTTTGCTGAGGTGCGAGAAACAATCAGCTATATGAGCATCACGCCAGAGGAATGGCGCTGGTGTTTAGATTTCGTGGTACGCGGCGGGGAAACCTTGAGTTCCTATGATGATTACCACAAGGTCGTCGTTGAAGAGGGCAAATATGTCGTGACCTCGCGCAAGGTAGCGATGCGGCATAAGTTCGGCATTGGAACCATCGTCAGCGCAGTGTTGGTAAAGGTGAAAATGCAGCGCGGAAAGGTGCTTGGCCAAGTAGAGGAGTATTTCGTCTCGCGCTTGAATACGGGTGATGTTTTTTGGTTCGCGGGCCAATGCTTGGAGCTGGTACGTTTCCAAGGCATTGAGGCCACCGTCCGTCCAGCGCGCAAAGCCAGCGGGGCGGTACCCAGCTATATGGGTGGTAGAATGCCGCTCAGTGCGGAATTGGGCCGATACCTGCGTGAAAAACTCGAGGAGAGCGCCACGAAGAGTTCCTTTGAGGACGAGGAATTGGCCATGATTCAACCCATCATCCGCCTTCAAAAGGAGCGGAGCATTGTCCCTCACAAGGGTCAATTCCTGATGGAATACCTTGAGGATCTCGAGGGCCATCACCTCTTTGTCTACCCCTTTGAGGGCCGACTTGCGCATGAGGGAATGGCCTTGCTACTTGCCTTCCGATTAGGCCATTTTGGCAAGCAAACCTTTTCCATAGCCATGAACGACTATGGTTTTGAACTGCTCAGTGACCAGCCCATTCCCATACAAGATGCCATTGATAGCGACATATTCACCACGGCACACCTGCGCTCAGATTTGAGCGGCAGCCTGAATGAAAGCGACCTTACCCAACGTCGCTTTAGGGATATCGCTCAGATATCAGGACTCTTATTCACCGGCTATCCAGGGAAGAACATGAGCACAAAACAGGTGCAAAGTTCTTCAAAGCTGATGTACGAAGTCTTCCGCGACTATGATCCAGATAATTTGCTGTTGCGCCAAGCGCAAGAAGAGGTCCATGAATTTCAGTTAGAGGAGGCTCGAATTCGAGCTGCCTTGGAGCGTATCGCCACACAAGAATGGGTGCTGAATACCATCGAGGCACCCACCCCTTTGGCGTTTCCCATCTTGGTTGATCGTCTTCGTGAGACCATGAGTAACGAAACCTTGGTGGAGCGCATCAAACGAATGCAGCTGGATTTTGGTTAAGAGCGGGCCACCAGCTAGGGCACAAAAAAACCGGGGCGCAAAGCGCCCCGGTTCGTAGATCTGTTAAATTTTTTCGCTTAGCCTTGACCGTTTCCAAATGGACCGGCAGCGGCGTTATAGCGTTGGTAGAAGTTCTGAACGCTTTCGTTGTTGTCGTGAATCTGAACGTTGCGCAGAAGCATCTGGTAGAACTGTAGGTTTGTTCTCCATTCATTCGAAGCGCGACGCATGTCGGCACGATCAAACGATGCGTAATGGTTGAGCTCGTCGTCGAGGCGATCGGCAAAGGCCCAAGTAAGCTCGCGCGCTTTCTCCGTTGCTCCTGCTTTGTAATACGCATCGATAATTCCGAAGACGAAGTAGTTGTAGCCGAACTTCTCAGCAGGCATTTTTTCCATCGCGAAATCCAACACCTCAATGGCTTTGTCATTCTTGCCTTCGTTTACGAGCTCGTTCGCCAAGCGACCAAAGATCGTGCGTAGGTTATAGCTCAAACGACGGTTGGTTTCATCGAGGTATACATCTGGCAACTCCATGTTTCCGTATTCAAACTTGTTGAGCAAGTTGTCGTACATAATATCGGTGTCGACCTTACCATAGTCGATGCCCTGGCTGTTTGATTGGTAAAGCTGAGGGACGAATCGGTACGCCATACCCTCAAGTCGGAAGTAGTCGTTAAGCCAGAAGTAGGCCTTAGGACTGTTCCCTACGGTGATGGAGAAGTAGATAGGACGCTCCCAGTTGTTGTTTGCGATGAGGTCAATGACCATCAAATCACGCTTGGTAATCACATTTGCTTTCCAATTCCAGTCGATGTAATCCACTACGCTTGCGCTATCTGCAATATCAACGACACCATTGGCGTAAACAGCTTCTTTATCGATGTTGATTCGGAAGTTTTTCTGTGGGAACAAAGGCAACTCCTTGCCGCCGCTCGCTTTGAATTTCACTTGGCTGTCGTCGCGTTTTGTGAACTGAATAAAGTCCTTCACGTCCCAGCGGCCTTTCACGCCAAGGTCGCGGTAGTACAATACATCGCGTGTTCCCTGAACGTATTGGTTCCACTCAAAAGAGAAAGGAACTGCTTCACCGTCGTAGGCTTTACGGCGCTGTTGGTCGATGTACCAATCGGTATTCAAGAGGCTAAGATTGACGATACGTACATCCGTTCTGTAGCCTTCAACTTCCTGTACATACCACAATGGGAAGGTATCATTATCCCCATTGGTGAAGAGGATGGCATTCGGTTCACAGCTATCCAAATACGCTTTCGCTATATCACGAGCAGTGTAGCGGTTTGAACGGTCGTGGTCGTCCCAGTTCTCAGCGGCCATGCGCACAGGCACAGCAACTAAACACACCCCTACCACGAGGTAGGAAGCAACTTGAGGACTCAGTTTGCTACGGAGCATATCCCACAACCCTAGGGCACCTAGACCAATCCAGATCGCATAGGCATAGAACGACCCTACGAAGGCGTAATCACGCTCGCGTGGTTCGAACGGCTTGTGGTTGGTGTACACTACGATGGCTAAACCGGTGAGCAAGAAGAAAAGCGTCACTGCCCAGGCGTCCTTGCTGTTTTTCTTGTATTGGTAGTACAACCCAAAAATCCCCAAGAGGAATGGCAACATAAAGTAGGTGTTGCGGGAAGGGTCGTTTTTCCAGTGCTCAGGAAGTTCATCTTGGTTTCCAAGACGCATGCTGTCCAAGAATGGAATACCAGTGATCCAGTTTCCTTTGGAGATTTCGTAACGGTGTTGCTCGTCGTTCTGACGACCTGAATAGTTCCACATGAAGTAGCGGAACCACATCTTACCTACTTGGTATTCAAAGAAGAATTGGACATGTTGCGCAAAAGTGATTGGCGCCTCCGGATCTTTGATGTCCATGATATTGATGTAGTTCTGGCGGTATTGTGGATCATCGTTCCAAATACGCGGGAAGAACCCTTGGTACTTTGGATCATAGTTCGGCACACTACCCTTTTTATCGTCGGTCAATAGATACTTGCCGTCAATGGTAAGGTTTCCGCCTTTTTCTGCTACATAAGCTTCTGCTTCACTTTTCAGTTTGAATGCAGTTACTTGTTTTGGGCCATTCATCACGGCAAATCCACGTTGGTATACGGGAGTACCATCGTCGAAAGGATTGCTGCGGTCGTACGGAGCGTTGAACGACTTACCGTAAAGAATTGGCCAATCACCATATTGCTCACGGTTGTAGTAGGCCAAAAGCGACATCGCATCTTCAGGGTTATTCTCGTCAATAGGCGTATTTGCATTTGAACGAACGGCCAAGATGATGAACGTTGAGTAGCCCATTACGATCAGCATTACCGCCAAAATCGCTTGCTGGTAGAGTGGTTTATCGTTTTTCTGCGTCCAAAGGATGCCGAACACTACGGCGCCAATTAGAATTAACGCAGCACCAATTGTTCCCGAGTGGAACGGCAAGCCCAAGTTATTCACGAAGGTAATTTCCAACGTGCTGAATAACTTAAGCACGATAGGAATGATAAAAGCAAAGACCAATCCCAACACGGCAATACTCGCAGCATTGGCAATAATGAACCCATTGCGCGTAGGCGTGGGGTATTTTTTGAAGTAGTAAATCATTGCGATCGCCGGAATGGTCAAGAACACCAAGATGTGTACCCCCACAGATAGACCGACGAGGTAGGCGATGAGCAACAACCATTTGTTGGCATAAGGATCATGGTCAACAGCCTGCTCCCACTTTAAAACCGCCCAAAAAGCCGCAGCGGTAAAGAAAGAACTCATGGCATAAACCTCGCCTTCAACCGCCGAGAACCAAAAGCTATCAGAGAACGTGTAAGCCAAAGCACCTACAGCACCCGCGCCCAAAACGGCAACGGTTCCAGCATTGTCCAACTTGTCCTGACCTCCCAAAAGCTTTACACCTAAGGCCGTGATGGTCCAAAACAAGAATAGAATACTAAACGACGAACTAAGTGCACTCAATGCATTCACCATCAAGGCCTGACCTTCAGGGCTACCGGCAAATTGACCAAAGAGATTCCCCATTAATTGGAAGAACGGTGCACCAGGAGGGTGGCCTACTTGAAGCTTCACCGAGGTGGCAATATATTCCCCACAATCCCAGAAACTGGTCGTAGGTTCAATGGTCATAAAATACGTTAGCGTTGCGATGGCAAATACTGCCCATCCGAACACATTATTGAGCTTTTTGTAATTCACTGATTCTCTGCTTTTTGGATTTTCTTTCAGAAACTCCGGGTCTAATGGGTTCGAAAATAAGAAAAACCAACGCCCTATTGGGCTTAGGGAATGTTAAACCATGAAAATTTTCACAAACTCTTTTTTGAGTTATCCCAATTGAAGTATATTTGCCGTCCCAAATGGGAACGATTGCCCGATAGTGTAATGGCAACACACCGGTTTTTGGTACCGTTATTCTAGGT
>CAJXTR010000031.1 GCA_913060465.1 uncultured Cryomorphaceae bacterium
GTATTGATCATTAGCCACCGTTCTCATAATGCCGCTCGCTGCGGTCAATACCTTGTGGTTGCCTTTTTTATTGACTTTGTGGTCGTAGATATAAATATCACTGAGCTGCTCTTCGCCATCGCCTTGTTTTTCGCCAATCTTGATGCTGTATCCTTCAAATCCGTTGTAGAATATACCTGGAGTGATGTGGAAGGCAGGCTTGCTCTTTGCGATGTTGATTAACAAACTTTGACCTTTCAAATTGGCCACTGGAATGACATTATTATAAAAATAAAAGGCCCCAAAGGCGATACCAACATTTAAAATGATCAAGGATCTGATTCCCCTAAACAAGCTAATACCCGAGCTTTTCATAGCGGCCATCTCATAATGCTCCCCAAAGTTTCCAAAGGTGAGGAGTGAGGCGAAAAGAACGCTAACAGGAAGCGCGAAAGGAACTACACTGGCGGCCCAATAGAGCATTAGTTCAAGAAGTACGTACCATTCGATTCCCTTGCCCGCAAGGTCATCCACGTATTTCCAAACCATTTGCATCAAAAAGAAAAAGACCATAATTCCCACGGTAGGAAACAATGGCCTTAGATAACTCCTTAAGACGTACCAGTCTAACTTACTCATTACTATAGTCGGTAGAAGCCTTCAAACTCTTTAGCGTTGATGTTAAACATGTCCGCGTTTAATGGAATGTTGGTTTCGTATGCTTTTACTGAAAACGTAGTATTGATGCCATTCGTACCATACTGCGTGTAATTTTCTAGCAATAAGGCTTTTGTATCAACGCCTATCATGATTTCCTTCACTTCTTCACTAGCTACAGGCTTGAGCACAACGTACTGAATGCTTTTACCATTTTCAACAGCTTTCCCGGCCATTTTATAACTGTAGCCACTTTGGTAGTTCTTGAGAATATCGGCAGGACTCAACGAGGTTTCCTCACCAGATGCAGCCTTTTCAATCTCTTCATCCTCTGGATAGATTAAATAAGCATTACTTCCATCTGATAAGAATTCGAAAGCATCGGTTTTGATGCGTACTTTCTCCCCAATTGCATAGAGTTCACCCGCAGAGCTGCGCTCCTTCATACCGCCATTGCTCGGTGCGGCGATTGTATTGGTAAAAGAAATATGTTGTGTTTCAAGCGCAAGGGTAGTTTCGTAAACCTTGTTCAATAAAGATTTCGCTTCTTGATGCGATTGACCCATTGCAAGGAATGGGAGTAGTGCTAGTGCTAATATTCTCATGGCTGCGAATTTACACATCTCCATTCAATTTTTGTTCCAAAGCCATTTCATCAGGTACAAGAACCTGACGTGCCTTAGAACCTTCGAATGGTCCTAAGATACCCGCGGCCTCAAGTTGATCGACAATTCTACCCGCGCGATTGTACCCAAGTTTAAGTTTTCGTTGAATCATAGATGTGGATCCCTGTTGGGTTTGAACTACAAGACGAGCGGCATCCTCAAACAATGCATCACGATCTGATGGATCGATATCGCCAACGCCACCGCCTTCTTCGCCAACATATTCAGGCAGTTGATAAGCAGTCGGGTAGGCCTGTTGATTTCCAATAAAATCACAAATTTCTTCTACCTCTGGCGTATCTACGAAAGCACATTGTAGGCGAACTAGATCGGACCCTTGTGAAAAGAGCATATCACCTTTACCAATCAATTGGTCCGCACCGCCCGCATCTAATATGGTTCTAGAATCAATTTTAGAGGTCACGCGGAATGCGGCACGAGCAGGGAAATTCGCCTTAATAATACCGGTAATTACGTTCACAGATGGGCGCTGCGTGGCTACAATCAAATGAATACCGATTGCTCTGGCAAGCTGGGCAAGTCGGGCAATGGGCATTTCAACTTCTTTGCCCGCGGTCATAATAAGGTCTGCGAACTCATCTATGACTAGGACGATGTAGGGAAGGTACTTGTGACCTTCTTCCGGATTCAGTTTTCTAGAAATGAATTTTGCATTGTACTCCTTGATGTTTCTAACCATGGCCGATTTCAGGAGCTCATAGCGGTTATCCATTTCGATACACAAACTATTCAGGGTATTAATAACCTTCGTTGTATCTGTGATAATTGCTTCGTCAGAATCGGGTAAAACGGCGAGATAATGGCGCTCAATTTTGTTGTAGAGCGTTAATTCCACCTTTTTAGGGTCAACCAAAACGAATTTCAGTTGGCTTGGGTGCTTTTTGTAAAGCAACGAAGTTAGGATCGCATTCAGACCTACAGATTTACCCTGACCAGTAGCACCCGCCATGAGCAAGTGAGGCATTTTAGCCAGGTCAAAAACAAAGTTTTCGTTGGTAATGGTTCGACCCATAGCCACGGGCAATTCCATTTTTGCTTCTTGGAATTTCTTGCTGGCGATGACTTGGCGCATGCTTACCATTTGAGGATTTGCATTCGGTACTTCGATACCAATGGTCCCCTTGCCTGGGATCGGTGCGATAATACGAATGCCAAGCGCAGCAAGACTTAGTGCAATATCGTCCTCGAGATTTTTAATTTTCGAGATTCGAATACCTGCCGCAGGGACAATCTCATACAAGGTCACGGTCGGACCAATAGTAGCTTTGATTTCTTTAATCTCGATTTTGTAGTTCTGTAGAGTATCTACAATTCTATTCTTATTGGCCTCAATTTCTTCTTTGTCAAAGGTGATTTGGCCATCTCCGTATTGCTCAAGTAGTTCAATTTTAGGTAATTGGAAACGACTTAAATCTAGAGTAGGGTCGTATTCTCCAAAGTCCTTCACCTTCTTGTTTATAGCTTTGTCGTCCTCCACAGATTCTTGATGGACTTCCACCGTCACATCGATCTCATCTTCTTCGATTTCGAAAGCGGGTACAGCCTGTGGAGCGATATCCATTGCAGCATATTCTTCTTCGGTGTCCTCTTCCGGCGTTAAAGTCGATGGTTCTATGCTTGGCGCTACTTTTGGAGCAGTGTCAAACGTAATCTCCGTAGCGACTTCGTCGGCAATATCGTCTTCCGAATCTTGTTCTAGAGACTGGGATTTCGTAGGAAGAGCAACACGTAAGGTTTCAAGTTTTCGAACTAAAATGGTGTATAACAAGAGCGAAACAAAGAGTAAGAGTGCAACGCCTTGATGCCCCATAATTAAAGCAATACGGTGATATACATAGTATCCCGATAGACCTTCATAAACCGATACATTCTCCGGTGCAGGATAATTTAACACCAAGGAAATCAACAACATGAAGTAGGTGAAATGAATGATGAGCTTGCCTGGCTTTATTCGATTTAAGGCAAATGCAGTTTTTAAACCCAAAAGGATGAACCAAATCGGTATAAGTATGCCTGCGATACCAAAACCTTTCAATACAAAGAGCTGCCCAAGACGATGTCCCAACAGTCCAAACACATTCCCCACTGCATCCGCAGATGATAATTCATGCAACGGAGTGGTCATCAAATCATAGTCTTGCGCAAAGTTTGATATGAAACTTAAGGATGAAATCACACCAAAGACCCCAAAAAAGATTGATAAAACAGAGGTGAAAACTTTAAATGTTGGGTCGCTCGTTACTTCCCGAACCTGAGCAAGCACGTCTTGGATAGTGCTTTTAAGTTTTGATGGACTTTTAGGTGTCTTCGCCTTGCTTTTTGCGGCCATATTGATTCAGGATGTTTTATTCAAAAATAATGTTCTCAACATTAGTAAAGTAGGCGCCGATTATAGCGTTATCAACACTTTTAAGTCCTATTTTTGTGGTTTAAACCCAATTACATGCAGATCCAACCGGAAATTCATAACGAATACGGAAGGTTGCGTAGTGTGGTCGTCGGAGTTGCTCGCCGTATGGGGGGCATTCCAACACTAGAAGAGTGTTATGATGCACGCAGTTACGAAACCGTCCAGCTTGGGAGCTATCCCAATGAAGAAGCGTGCATGGCACAAATGAAAGGATTGATCGAAGTATTAGAGGGTTTAGGAGTCGAAGTAATGCGTCCGGAGGTCATCATTGGCCTAAACCAAGTATTTGCTCGTGATATCGGCTTTGTTATCGAAGATCAATACATCATTCCAAATATTATCGAGGACCGGTCCCTTGAACGCGATGCAATGGGAGCTGTCGAGGCGAGAATACCTTCAGCAAATATCATTATGATGCCTTCGGGGTGTCATGCGGAGGGTGGCGATGTTTTAGTGCATAACGACCATATCTTCGTAGGGGTCAGCAATGAAGACGACTTCAATTCCTACAAGACAGCTCGCACTAACTATGCAGGTTATGAGTATTTGATGGATGAATTTCCCGCAAAGGAATTTAAGGCATTCGAGTTATTGAAAAATGACATTGACCCTAGATCTGGGTCATTGCATTTAGATTGCGCTTTTCAGCCTATCGGAGGTGGTGCGTTATTAGCCCCACATTTATTCAAAAATTCTGCTGATGTTAAGTGGCTCGAGAATCATTTCGGAACATCTAACATTTTTTACTGCGATGAGAATGAGGCATATGATTTGACAACTAATGTATTCAGCGTCGGTCCGAATGAAATCATTGTACCATCAAGTGCGAAACGACTAACACTTTGGTTAGAGCAGCGAGGTTTCACCGTACATTCTATCGCTTACGATGAAATAGTGAAAATGGGAGGTTTGCTCAGATGCAGTACCATGCCAATACAGAGAAGTCATGACTAAAAACGCGAGTAACGACATATTAATGGTACGCCCGATCAGGTTTGGAATGAACGCCCAAACTGCGGTAGATAACTTTTATCAAAACCAGCAGGCCTCCAAAGGTGATGAAGATCAGATTGCGGCTCGCGCTGAATTTGATGTATTTGTAGAAAAGTTGCGTACGGTCGGAGTCAACGTGCATGTGCTTGAGGACACTGAGACACCGCATACACCAGATAGTATATTTCCAAATAATTGGATCAGCATGCATGAGGATGGAACAGTTGTTCTTTATCCGATGAAGGCTGAAAATAGACGATTGGAACGTCGCTCTGATATTTTTGAGCACCTTGAAAGTTGGGGATTTGACGTTAATGTGATTCACGACATCAGTGCCGCTGAAACAGAGGGAACGTTTTTAGAGGGTACGGGGTCAATTGTTTTTGATCATGATTCGCGCATCGCCTACCTCGCGGAGAGTCAGCGAGCAGAATCTGGCCTATTTAAAATTCTTTGTGAAGAAATTGGCTATACCCCGGTTGTGTTCAAATCATTTCAACAAACGCCTGACGGACCTCAGCCCATCTATCATACCAACGTGATGATGTGCGTTACGAATACTTATGTTTTAATATGCCTGGATACCATTCACGATTCAGAAGAACGTGCAGCAGTTGTTGACGCAATTCATGGAAGTGGTAAGGAAGTCTTAGAAATTTCGGAAGACCAGAAAGTTCAGTTTGCAGGAAACATGTTGCTCGTAAAAGGGGCCGAGAATGTTTTACACTTAGTGATGAGTGGAAGTGCCTTTCGTTCCTTGACCGAGGCTCAGAAGGAAAGAATACAAAGAGATCATCAAATTATTTATTCGGATTTGCCTACCATTGAAACCCTTGGTGGGGGCAGCGCACGCTGTATGCTAGCCGAGATTTATTTGCCAAAGAATAACGAATGACTTTAGAACAACACATTTCTCAAGTACTTAAAGAACGCTACGACCTTGAAGTATCCGTAGAGCTCCAAGAGACTCGCAAAGAGTTTGATGGCGACCACACACTTGTAGTATTCCCTTTTTTGCGTGCAGCGAAGGGCAAGCCCGAGGAGGTTGCAAGTACAATTGGTCAGGATTTGAAAGATCGAGGAGCAATAAAGGAATTCAATGTTGTGAAAGGCTTCCTCAACATGGTCATGGACCAAAATGTCTTCACAGATGAGTTCAAAGCATTTTGTGAATCTAACAACCTTGGTTTACCCGCTGCAGGTTCAAAAGGGAAGTATATCGTTGAGTATAGTTCGCCGAATACAAATAAACCTCTTCACCTAGGTCACATTCGTAACAACTTACTCGGGAGTAGCGTCGCTAAAATCTTGGAGACGAATGGAGTGGACGTTACAAAGGTTCAAATCATCAACGACCGCGGTATTCACATTTGTAAATCCATGTTGGCTTGGCAGGAGCACGGTAATGGTGAAACCCCGGAAAGCACTGGCTTGAAAGGAGACCACCTGGTCGGGAAATACTACGTTAAGTTCGACCAAGTATACAAGGCTGAGATCAAAACATTGATCGATGGCGGGATGGATGAAGAGCAGGCTAAAAAGCAAGCACCTTCGCTTGTTAAGGCTCAGGAAATGTTGCTGAAGTGGGAGCAAGGTGATTCAGCGACTATTTCACTTTGGGAAACGATGAATGGTTGGGTTTACGAGGGTTTTAATACTACTTACGAAAAACTTGGCGTAAGCTTCGATAAGAATTATTACGAAAGCCAAACATACGTTCTCGGTAAAGATGATGTACTCAAAGGTCTTGAACAAGGTATCTTTTACCAGAAAGAAGACGGATCCGTTTGGATAGACCTTGAAGGAGAGGGACTCGACCATAAGTTGGTACTCAGAAAGGACGGCACCTCCGTTTATATGACTCAAGATATTGGAACAGCTATTCAGCGTTTCAAGGATTTTGAGGCCAAAGGAATGACGTATGTCGTAGGTAACGAGCAGGATTACCACTTCAAAGTGTTATTTATCATTCTCAAGAAATTAGGCTACGAATGGGCAAATAGCTTGCACCATTTGAGCTACGGTATGGTTGATTTGCCATCAGGAAAAATGAAGAGTCGCGAGGGTACGGTTGTAGATGCTGACGACCTCATTGACTCAATGGTTGCAGATGCCGGCGCAATTTCAAAAGAGCTTGGGAAGATTGAAGGCATGGATGAAGCAGAACAACAAGCTCTTTTCCATACACTAGGATTGGGTGCATTGAAATACTTCATTCTCAAAGTAGATCCTAAAAAGCGCATGCTTTTTAATCCTGCCGAAAGCATTGATTTTACCGGAAATACGGGTCCTTTCATTCAATATACTTATGCGAGAATTCAAAGCTTGCAACGCAAAGGGCCAGAGGGATTGAGCTTTGATTGGAACACCTTGGCGACCAACAGTGAGGAACTTACCTTGATGAAAGCAATCTTAGCTTACCCATCCACGGTTGCTCAAGCGGCCGAAGCATTAAGTCCGGCGGTATTAGCAAACTACACCTACGATTTGGTGAAGAAATACAATGGCTTCTACCAAAACAACAGCATTTTAAATGCGGAATCGGATGAACGAATAGCGTTCCGATTGTTATTGAGTAAAAAAGTAGGAGAGGTAATTGCCTCTTCAATGAATTGCCTGGGTATCCAGGTACCTAATAGAATGTAATAATTATGAGTCAGTCCATTCGAGAATTAAGCCCTAAGAGCGTTTGGAACCATTTTGCGGACCTCAATGCCGTACCTAGACCTTCCAAAAAGGAAGAGCGCGTAATCCAGTTTATGGTTGATTTCGGACAGAGCCTAGGTCTACCCACGGAAGTCGATCATATCGGTAATGTTTTTATCAGAAAACCCGCAACAACAGGGATGGAAGGTCGTACACCGGTGGTTCTACAAGCCCACCTAGACATGGTGCACCAAAAGAACAATGCGACGAATTTCGATTTTGATTCTGAAGGAATCAAAATGTATGTTGATGGCGATTGGGTAAAAGCAGAAGGCACCACACTTGGTGCAGATAATGGTATAGGTGTCGCGTTTATCATGGCAATGCTATCTTCAACAGACATACCACATCCACAGATAGACGCATTATTCACTATTGACGAAGAAACGGGTATGACCGGAGCGCTCGAATTAAAAGGAGGGATGCTCAATGGTAAAATTCTACTCAATATTGATACCGAGGACGATGATGAGTTAACCATCGGTTGTGCTGGTGGTATTGATGTAACTGCAGAATGCGAAGTGCCCATGGAACCTGTTCCTGGAGATTGCGTAGCACTAGAACTCAGCGTTAAAGGGCTTTCAGGTGGTCATAGTGGAATGGATATTCACAAAGGGTTGGGTAATGCGAATAAGTTGATGAACCGATTGTTTGATTCACTTGGTTCCGCAATACACCTAAGCACGTTAAATGGTGGTGGTCTAAGAAATGCCATTCCAAGAGAGAGTGTTGCAACGGTGGTTGTACCTACTTCGGCACTTGAATCTGTAAAAGCGAAGATTGACGAGTTAAGTCAAACCTTTAAGGCAGAGCATCAAAGCACAGACCCCGATCTTGCCATTACAGTAGAGCAGGTTGCATTACCAGAATCCGTAGTGACGGCCGAATTCAAAGAAAAGTTTATCAGTGCAGTATATGCATGTCCTAATGGTATTTACCGAATGTCACCGGATATCGCTGGTTTGGTACAAACTTCGAATAATTTGGCTCGTGTAGTATTGGATTCAGGAAAGCTTACAGTAATGTGTTTGACAAGAAGTGCTGTAGAATCAGAGAAACACGATCTCGCGAGAGCAATTACACGAACTTTCGAAAGCATGGGCGCTCAAGTTAGTCTCAGCGGTAATTATCCCGGATGGACCCCAAATCCCAAAAGTGCCATTTTGACGACAATGCGAGACCTCTATGTCGAAATGTTCAACGAGCAGCCTAAGGTCGCTGCTTGCCATGCAGGACTAGAATGTGGTATTCTGGGTACCAATTACCCTGAAATGGAGTTGATCTCGTTTGGCCCCAACATTCGTGGAGCTCACAGTCCTGATGAAAAATGTCAAATTAGTTCCGTTCAGAAGAGCTGGGATTTCTTCTTGAGAACATTAGAAAATATTCCAAACGTATAAGGCATGTTTGAAAATTTAAGTGAACGTTTAGAAGGTGCCTTTAGTGCACTAAAAGGGAATCATAAGATTACCGAACTCAATATTGCTGATAGTGTAAAGCAGATTCGCAGAGCGTTAGTAGAGGCGGATGTTAGCTTTAAAATCGCTAAGGATTTTACCAACAAGGTTAAAGACAAAGCCATCGGTGAAGGTGTAATCAATGCGGTTAAGCCTGGCCAGTTAATGGTCAAAATCGTTCGTGATGAAATGGCTGAACTTATGGGAGGCCAAGCCGAAGGAATAGACCTAAATGGTTCACCTGCAGTTATTTTAATGGCTGGTCTTCAAGGATCGGGTAAAACAACACATAGTGCAAAATTGGCCAATTACCTCAAGCGTAAGAAAACCAAAAAGCCATTGTTGGTTGCCTGTGATGTTTACCGTCCTGCGGCCATTAACCAGCTGCGAGTATTAGGTGAGCAACTAGGTATTGAAGTCTACTCTGAAGAGGGTAATAATGATCCAGTGGCTATTGCTACCAATGCATTGACTCATGCGAAAAGCAACGGATTCAATGTGGTTATTGTGGATACTGCGGGCCGATTAGCCGTGGATGAAGCTATGATGCAGGAAATTGGCAACATACATAAAGCCATTACACCTTCGGAAACACTTTTTGTGGTCGACTCGATGACCGGTCAAGATGCTGTTAATACTGCCAAAGCATTCAATGATGTCCTTGACTTTGATGGTGTTATCCTCACAAAACTTGATGGTGATACGCGCGGTGGTGCGGCATTAACCATTAAGTCTGTGGTCAACAAACCTATCAAGTTTGTAGGTATGGGCGAGAAGATGGATGCACTTGATGTATTCCATCCAGACCGTATGGCGGATCGAATCCTCGGGATGGGAGATGTGGTTTCCTTGGTTGAAAAGGCTCAAGAGCAGTTTGATGAGGAGAACGCACGCAAGCTGAGTAAAAAGATCGCAACAGATGCCTTTGGTTTTGACGACTTCATGGAGCAAATCCAACAAATCAAAAAGATGGGCAACATGAAAGATCTCTTAGGCATGATTCCAGGAATGGGTAAAGCCATGAAGAACATCGACATCGATGATGATGCATTCAAGCATATAGAGGCTATGATTAATTCTATGACGCTAGAAGAGCGCCAGAACCCTGATATCCTCAATGGTTCTCGTCGTAAGCGCGTTGCCTTAGGATCCGGACGTACGGTTCAAGATGTTAATCAACTGCTCAAGCAATTCACAGATATGCGAAAAATGATGAAGATGATGCAGAGTGGTGGTGGTAAAAGAGGAATGATGAACATGATGCGCGGAATGCGTTAAAGGAAAGCTATGGTAGTATTAGACGGAAAAGCCACATCGGCTAAAATCCGCGCAGAACTCGCGGAGCAGGTAAAAGAACTTAAGGCAAATGGTGGCAAGGTGCCTCATCTTGCGGCCATTTTGGTTGGAGAAGATGGAGCCTCTAGAACTTATGTAAACGCGAAGGTTCGTGATTGCGAAGAAGTTGGTTTTGGTTCTACGCTGATAAAACTCCCAACGGAAACAACGCAAGAGGAACTTTTAAAGGCCATCAATAAGCTCAATAACGATGAGGATATCGATGGATACATCGTCCAACTACCATTACCTAAGCATATCGACGAGACCGCTGTACTCATGGCGGTAGATCCGAAGAAAGATGTGGATGGTTTCCATCCACAAAATGTTGGTAGAATGACCTTAGGCTTACCCACCTACATCCCGGCTACTCCTATGGGTATTGTTGAGATTCTTCGTCGCTATGAAGTGCCCACTGAAGGTAAAGATTGTGTAGTTATCGGTCGTTCTCATATCGTTGGTTCACCAATGTCAATCTTGTTGAGTCAGCACAACTATCCCGGCAACTGCACGGTTACACTATGCCACAGTCGCACCAAGAACCTCGAGGAGATATGCCGCAAAGCAGATATCATTGTTGCCGCATTAGGTCGACCAGGTTTCGTAACTGCGGATATGGTAAAGGAAGGTGCGTGTGTCATAGATGTAGGTATTACGCGCGTTGACGATGCTTCGAAAAAATCGGGTTTCAGACTTTTAGGCGATGTAGATTATGAAAATGTTGCTCCTAAATGTAGTTTCATTACTCCAGTACCTGGAGGAGTTGGTCCGATGACGCGAGCTGCCTTGATGATGAATACAATGAAGGTCACAGAATTGGGTAAATAAGACCTACAATGAAGGACATTACAACTTCAAAATCCTTTGCACAACTCGATGTTAGGAGTGGATTAGTGGTTCCTTTGATGGAGCAATTCTACACGATTCAAGGGGAAGGTGCACATACTGGAAAAGCTGCCTATTTCATTAGAATAGGCGGTTGTGATGTCGGTTGTCATTGGTGCGATGTGAAGGAAAGTTGGAACCCAGATAGTCATCCGCCAACACCCATTGAAAACATTGTCTTAGAGGCGAAAAAATATAGCGATACAGTCGTTATCACCGGTGGCGAGCCACTGACTTGGAACATGAACCCCTTGGTAAGCGCATTACAGTCGGAAGGTATAACCGTTCATGTCGAGACTTCAGGCGCTTATCCTTTAACCGGGAATTGGAACTGGATTACCCTAAGTCCTAAGAAGACTGCTCGTGTAAAGCCTGAATATTATTCCGCTGCTCATGAGCTAAAAGTCATTGTTTACAATAAGCACGATTTAAAATGGGCTCAAGAACATGCTGATTTGGTCGGTCCGGATTGCGTTCTGTATTTGCAACCAGAATGGAGCAAGCGAGAAGAGGTCATGCCAATGCTTGTTGATTACATTTTAGCTAATCCAAAGTGGAAGATTAGTCTACAAACTCACAAATATTTAAGAATCCCCTAGATGGCTAATTTTTGTTCTGTTTCGCAGGCAGTTGATTTGCTTTTGTCTGGGGGAATCGTTGCGCTTCCCACAGAAACAGTTTATGGTTTGGGTGCAGATGCAACTAATGAAAGCGCTGTAGCTAAAATTTTCGAGGCTAAAAACAGGCCTGCCTTTGATCCATTGATCGTCCATGTTCCTAGTATAGATGCGGTAAAGGAAATCGCAGAATTGGATGAACGCGCAGAAGCATTATTGCTTGCATTTTCTCCGGGACCGTTAACCGTTGTTCTGAAGAAAAAAAATATCATTCCGGATTTGGTGACTTCTGGTCATCCCACAGTTGCAGTTAGAATTCCGGGTCATCCGGTAATGCTTGAAGTCCTCAATAAAAGCGGTTTATTTATTGCCGCGCCTAGTGCAAATCCCTTTGGGTACACTTCGCCGACCACGGCGGGGCATGTTGCTGATCAATTGGGCGATAAAATAGATGGCATAGTAGATGGTGGCCCTTGTCAGGTAGGGGTTGAAAGCACCATTGTAGATCTATCTGGAGAACAACCCAAAGTGTTGCGCTTGGGAGGAATGGCGTTGGAACAACTAGAATTAGTTTTAGGAGCAGCGCTGCCCGTGCAAACCAGCAGTTCAAAACCCAATGCGCCGGGTATGCTTAGTGCTCATTACAACCCAGGTGCTAAAGTGATATTGGTTGAATCAGCAGATGAGATTCCTAAAGATTTGGGCAGTGAATGTGCGGTACTGGTCTTTGGTGAGGTTCGTATGTTACATTCGCAGCAATACAACCTAAGTCCTACGGGTGATTTTCAAGAAGCTGCTCGCAACCTATTTAAATTGCTACGCTCCCTTGGGAAGAGGTATACAAAGATCTTTGCGGTAAAACTTCCCGAAGTCTCATTGGGCAGAGCCGTAAATGACCGATTAAAAAGAGCGTCAGTAACCTCTTGATTAATAAAAAGGTAGGTCAGCCTTTTTATTGAAATCTTTGTTACATTAGGGTATGAACAAAACCATACTCATCTTACTCCTTCTTTTAGGGGAACTAGCGCACGCTCAAATCCAAGGGTCCGTTGTGGATCAATACGGTGATCCTATCATCGGTGCGAGTATCAAAGTCCTTCAAAATGGTGAAGTAAGCAACATAGGTACTGTTACTGACTTTGATGGAAAATGGGCGTTGAAGGTTTACATAACCGACCGTCAACCATCAGTTCAAGTTCGTGTATCTAGTATGGGATTTGCTTCAAAGGATGTACGCATAACATCAACAGCCCCACAGCGTATAGCGTTATCACCGGATCAGAATGTATTGAACGAAGTAAGTATCGTTCAGCAGCGCTTATCCGAGAAACAGCAAAAAAGTGCCCTAACTGTGGAAAGCATGGATGCGTTGGCCATCAAGGAGAGTCCTAGTGTAAGTTTTTACGATCATCTAGGTACGCTAAAAGGGGTAGACCTCACCAGTGCCAGTATCGGGTTTAAGATTATCAACACTCGAGGATTCAATAGTACATCTCCTGTCCGCTCACTTCAATTGATTGATGGAGTGGATAATCAAAGTCCAGGACTAAACTTCTCGCTGGGGAATTTCCTCGGCGCGCCTGATCTCGATATTGTAGGCGTTGATGTTATCGCAGGCGCTTCGACGGCTTTTTATGGTCCAAGTGCTTTCAATGGTGTCATTTCAATGACAACCAAAGACCCGTTCCAATTTACTGGCCTCAGCAGCAGTCTAAAAGTTGGTGAGCGCAACTTAACTGAGGTTTCCGTGCGTTGGGCAGAGAAGGTTAACGAGAAGTTCGCCTATAAAATCAATTTGTTTGCTTTGAAAGCAGATGATTGGGAGGCCGCGAATATGGACCCCACGGACATAAGCCGTGATGGCATTACAAATCCAGGAGGCTACGATGCTGTAAACCGTTACGGCGATGAAGATTGGTGGGATGATGGCGGTGATTCTAAGTACTACGCTGGAATTGGTCGATTCTACCGTCCAGGAATCGAGGAGAAGCATCTTGTGGACTATGATACTGAAAACATCAAACTGACTTCTGCACTCCATTATAAGATTAAGGACGATTTACGCGCCATTTATGCAGTGAACTTCGGTTCGGGAACCACAGTATACCAGGGTGATAACAGATACAGCTTAAAGGACATTTTGTTTCTTCAAAACAGGGTGGAGCTTCGTAAAGACGATAAGTGGTTCATTCGTGCCTACTCCACACATGAAGATGCGGGCAATAGTTATGATGCCTATTTTACAGCATTGAGAATGCAGGATAGCATCGCATCCAATCAATTTTACAGTAACTATTACAGAACCTTTTGGCAGATGCTCAACAGGCCGCAGGTAAGAGCCTTGCCGGGTGCTCCCGCGAATAGCCTCCCGATGAATGAATACCAGGCTATCATGGACTCATTGATTGCAGCTAATCTCGATTTCTTTACGGAACTGCATCGAAACAACCACAGTAACGTACTCTACGCAGCAGGTTCCGCAGCTGGCTATACCACAACGGAGGAACTCGAGTATTTTTCTAATCAGCTTACTCCAGGTACGCAAGCCTTCAATGATTTGAAGAATCATATAACCTCAACATTATTTACTGAAGGTGGTAGTAGGTTTTATGATAAATCCGCTCTTTACCATACTCAAGGAGAACGGACCTTTACCACAGAGAAGGGAGGTACTTTGCGCGTAGGTGCGAATTATAGAAGATATACTCCCAAAAGTGCTGGTACAATCTTCTCGGATACGGCGGGAACCACAATTACGAATCAAGAGTTTGGGGTTTACGGTGGCTACGAACAAGATTTGATGAATGATCGACTGAAATTAAGTGTAACCGGCCGTGTGGATAAAAATCAAAACTTCCAACCCTTGGTATCACCAGCCGTTTCCATGGTTTATAAGTTGGATGAGAATCAAACGGTTCGATTGAGTTTCTCAAGTGCAATACGTAATCCAACGCTCGCAGATCAATATTTGTACTACAATGTTGGACGCGCCGTGCTTAAAGGAAATTTGAACGGATTCGATAGCCTGGTAACCTTAGACAACATTGTCGATTATTTAGGGAAGGCGGCTTCTGACCGTCTTGCACACGACTTTGGCTACTTTAATGTAGACGCCATTCGCCCTGAAAAGGTAAAGACCCTTGAAGGTGGATATCGCGCTACGCTTTTCGAACGAGTTTTTGTAGATGCCAATTACTATTATTCACTGTATGATGATTTCATCGGGTACATCATTGGTGCTGATATCGAGGAGGGGACAACGGCCATTGATCGATTGAAATCACTCCAAGTATATCGTGTCGCAGCCAACGCCACAGAGCAAGTAACGACTCAAGGTTTCTCTGTGGGTTTGAATACATTCATAGGTGACTTTCAATCGATTTCAGGTAATTACAGCTGGAATAAATTAACATCGGCCGTATCAGATCCCATTGTACCCGCTTTCAATACTCCGGAACATAAGTTCAATGTAGGTTGGAACATTCGTAACTATCCTATTAAGAACAATAAAGAACGATTGCTCGGGGCAGGAGTGAACTACAAATGGGTTCAGGGCTTCCTATTTGAAGGTTCCCCTCAATTCACCGGTAGTATTCCTTCGTACGGACTTGTTGATGCGCAATGCTCCTTTACCCAGCTACGAAACAAGAACGACAAGAAAACCACAATAACCTATAAAATTGGTGCGAGTAACGCGCTAAATAATCAAGTGTATCAAGTATTCGGTGGGCCCTTAGTGGGAAGGTTGGCCTACT